>NZ_JAGGQS010000026.1:0-102020 GCF_018613175.1 Bacillus sp. ISL-47
TTTGACGTTGAGCCGTTTTTTTGTGCATCAATTATCTTTTATAAGGAATTTTTATTCGTAGAAAAAGGGATTTAATCCGGTTGAATAACGATGAACGCCCGCCCCGCGGAAGCTTAAGCATCCTGGAGCGGAAATCAGCCTCTCACTACTTGTTTATAAAGCTGCAAAGTTTGCGAAAACAGCAATTAAATTAACTAACTTTATTAATAGAAATATCAAAATATATTGACAATCTATAGTAAAAGTGTAAAATTACACTAAAAACACTGATGGTTTCCAGGTTTCTCTTATAATTTCTTCATTCAATGGTTAAATTCCAAGATGGTCAGGAACTTTTTGTCAGTTGCTTGCGTCTATACTTATGGAAGCTGTCAATGAGTATTGAAAATAGCCATTTGTTTTTAATAGCAGCTAATTTACGGGTTTAAACTGGTCCCAAAATAAAGAAAAAAGAGTCAGGGCCATTTTCAATTCATGTTTATATTTTTAATTGGGGGAGATTGGGTTGCGCAGAAAAATTAATATTATCATTATGGTTTTTTTATGTTTATTCCTCATGGTCAGTCCCTTGCAAACCGCAGGGGCTGGAAACACAGAGATCAAAGTTACGCTTGATGAAGGATTTGGCGGAAAGGTAAAGCGGGGAAAGGGATTTCCGCTGCGGATAAAGCTTGAAAATACGGGAGAGTCTTTTAGCGGTGATTTGTTAATAAGCTATCATCCTTCCTATAATACCGGCGGTGCGATCTCGGTGGATGTGGAGCTTCCGGCAGGCAGCATGAAAGAATACTTGGTTTCCATGCCAGGTATGACGGAGGATCACCCCTCCATTTATCAAAATATCCCTTCGCTGACTCTTTATCAAGGAGATTGGAAGAATGGAAAAAAAGTTAGCTTCAAAGGCGAAGATACCATAAAACCAAAGTTTATAGATATGAGTTCTAAGGCTGTTGGAGTCTTAAGTGAAAAATATGACCGATTAAAAGAACTTAGGACGCTACCTTCCATGTCTATTCAGATGATTGAACTAAAAAAAGAAGAATTGCCAAATCAGTCTATTGGATTGGAAACGCTTGATTATTTGCTGGTGGATGAATATGGGGTTTCTCAGCTGAGTGAACAGCAGCAAATAGCAATTAAGGATTGGGTTTATAACGGTGGAGTATTAATTGCTGGGGCAGCGCCGGATGCAAGCCAATCCTATGGGGAGCTATATTCATTGCTTCCAATGAAAGCTGAAAATGAAACAACTGGTGCAGCTGATTTCTTGCAGAGCACTAAAGATACACAGCGGGACTTTGATGAGCTGAATTTTTTTACAGGCCCGGTAGATAAGGATTCCGCTATTATTTCGAAAAGCGGTGAGCTTCCAGTTACCTTGGTAAAAGAATTTGGGAGCGGTTCGATTCTGCAAACTGCTTTTTCACTGGGGGATGAGCCCTTAGCCTCCTGGAAGGGATACAGCACCTGGTTTGCCGGCTTTTTAAAGCATGCTTCTAGTGCCAGCACAGGGTCAAATCCGTATGGACAGGAATACCTGGACCAGCTTTATTGGGAATTTGCAGAAGCAAATGAATTCTTTCCTGCATCTAATTTCTCGATAGGGCAGTTAATTGGGCTATTTGCGGGTTATATTGTTTTGATTGTACCTGTTTTATATTTTGTCCTAAGAAAGCTTGATAAAAGGGAGCATTCCTGGTGGGTCATCCCTTCGCTTGCATTTTTAATGGCAGCTGCTGTCTTTGGGATGGGGGCGAAAGATCGGATATCACAGCCGCAGCTTAATCAAATGGGGATTTTCAAGGTGAATAATCAGCTTTTAAGCGGATATCAGGCCTCAACCTTATTATCAAATAAAAGTGGTGAATATAAACTATCAATGCCTAAAAGTGAATTTAATGCTGTTGTGCATACAAACAATTCTTCCACCTTTGATCCGTTAAGGGGCGGAATCATGGCGGAAAAAATTAAACACAATGAAATTATTTTTCCTAAGGTGGATTATTGGTCTTCTAAAACCATATATGGAAAAGCTCAGACCGAAATAAAGGAGAAATTTACGGCTGACCTGACTTTAAAAGACAAGAGCTTAACAGGTACCATCACAAATGGGTTTGATTACGATTTTGAAGAATTATACATTTGGTCTGGCAATGAAGCTATTAAATTGGGGCCGCTAAAGAAAGGCGAAACAATAAACGTAGATAAGACAACAAAACAGTCCTTGCTGACAAGACCGTATGCAGGAAGTTTTAATGGATCATACCCGAACAACGGCAATAATGATATCAGCCAGTTAAGGAAAGAAAGACTGGAATTTGCTTCCTCGACATTTTTGCTTGGAGATGTGTCACAGCCAGTCCTTGCAGGGATAACGAAAGATGCAGTTATAAACGTAACAATCGATAAGAAAAATGAGAAGCAAAACAATACCAATCTAATATTGCAGCCATTCGAGGCAGTAAATGAGTTTTCTGGTTCATTTACTTTGAAAGATGGAATGATGGCCCCCGACTGGAATGTAATACAGGGCCAAATTTATGAAAAAGGAATGGGCGGATCCCATACAGAAATGATGTTGGAGGACGGAGAATATGAATATATTCTTAATCTGCCAAAACAGCTGGCAGATAAATCATATAGCCTTGATGAAATTTCTATTAGGATTAATAGCCATGCAGTCCAATATTCAGTTAAAAATCATAAAACCGATAAATGGCTGCCGATCGAACCGGATCAGCGCAGCTTAAAGCTGACCAGCAAGGACGATCTAAGCCAATTTATTTCGAAAGAAGGCAAATTCATATTGAAACTCTACAAATCAGCCCAGGGCGATCCTTATGTTCAATTGCCAGCAATTACGATTAAAGGGGAGGTGGCAAAATGATTGAAATGATTGATTTAACGAAAAGGTACGGGAAATTTACTGCACTTGACTCGTTAAACCTGACTATAGAAAAAGGCAGTGTGTTTGGATTTGTTGGACAGAACGGCGCGGGAAAATCGACGACATTTTCCATTTTAGCTACCCTGCTGGCCCCAACATCCGGAACTGCTTATGTGAATGGCTATAATGTTCAAAAGGAACCAAAGCAAGTAAGGAAACAGATCGGATATATGCCGGATTTCTTTGGAGTTTACGACCAGTTGAAGGCAGATGAATACCTGCATTTCTATGGAGCCAGCTATGGTATTCCGTTTGCGGAGAGGGAGAAGCTGATCCCGCAGCTTCTCGACCTCGTAAATTTGTCACACAAAAGAGATTCATATGTTGACCTTTTATCGAGGGGGATGAAGCAGCGCCTCTGTCTGGCGAGGTGCCTCATCCATGATCCTGAAGTATTGATTCTTGATGAACCCGCCTCAGGCCTAGATCCACGTGCAAGGGTGGAGATGAGGGAAATATTAAAGGAACTGAAGAGCATGGGTAAAACGATTTTAATTTCTTCCCACATTTTACCGGAGCTTGCCGAGATGTGCGATATTATCGGCATTATAGACAAAGGGAAATTGGTGGCCAAGGGTACAGTTGCTGATATACAGGCTCAGCTAAGAGGGGAGAGGCTAATTATTGTGAAAGTCCATGATGGGGCTGATCATGCGGTCTCCTTTTTTGAGGATGACCATAATGTCTCTAAATTGGCAGTGCTGGAGGACGGCTTGTCCTTCCAATTTATATACAAAGGAACTGTTGAAGAACAAACAGCTATGCTGAAAAAAGCAATACTTAATAATCTGGCTATTACCAGCTTTTCTGAAGTGGAGACAGACCTTGAAGATGTCTTCATGGAAATTACAAAGGGGGTTGAGCTGACATGAAGAATTTAGTGGTAAATCCTGTACTGAATAAAGAATTTAAGCTCCGCTTCCGTAACTTTAAGAGCTACCTGGGCGTCCTCTTTTACCTGCTTGCTCTTGGGTTAATAATCGTTGGTTTTATATTTATAGAATCATTGTCAAATAACATGCAGGGCTTTTTTAAACCGGAACAAAGCCGTACGATGTTTATGATTCTTTCTGTTTTGCAGCTTGGTTTAATTCTTTTTATTACACCGGGATTAACCGCAGGAGTCATCAGCAGTGAAAGGGAGAGGCAAACATTAAACATCATGCTGACTACTTCCCAAAGCTCCGCAAGTATTATATTGAGCAAGCTGATTTCATCTATTTCGTATTTGCTTCTGCTTATCGCGGCAAGTCTGCCGCTCTATAGCTTTGTATTTTTATTTGGCGGTGTTTCCCCTGGACAATTGCTCACGACAATGGGCTTTTATCTATTCACAATCCTTGCTTTTGGCAGCCTTGGGGTACTGTTTTCAACGCTCATTCGAAAAACCATTGTATCAATGGTAACTACCTATGGAGTTACTTTATTTTTGGCAGGAGGAACGGCTTTTCTGGCTTTAATCTTCATGCAGCTAAACAATGCTTACAATTATTCAGCGGTTCAGCCGACAAACCCTTTGGCCTATTTCCCGGCAATGCTGAACCCTGTTATTATTTTGATCAGTACGTTTGAACCCGAGATAACGAATGAAATAACCCGATCAACAGGCATTGAGTTTCCGTTATGGATATCTTATTTAATCTCGTATACTGTGATTTTCATAGGAGCTTTGCTGCTCAGCATCAGAAAACTCCGCCCCAATATGAAAAAGGGCTAAATGAATAGGGAAGTTCGGGCAATTTCTTTCTCCCTATAGCGGGGGGAGGGATGCCCGAGATCTTTAATAAGGGAATGAAACCAATGGAAGAGCGCATTCAATATCTAAAACTCTTAAAACCGATTAGACGGCAGATGCTGCTTCAGCTAATTGCTAGGGAATCGCAGGTGTTCCTTGCGTTAGCAGCGGCTTTGTCATTTCTTCTGATTACTGCTGCAAGGTTTATTGCCATTCCTTTTCTTGGCTATTATGTTTGGCCAATCCTTCTATTATCACTGCTCGTCTACGCCTACCGAATACGTAAACGCTGGCCGAGAATAGCAGAAGCGGCCGCCTTATATAACCGGTTCGTAGCGGAAGACAGAGTTATTACATCCTTTTCTTTTTTGCAGGATGAAGGAATTATAGCCAGGCTGCAGCTTGCTGATACCGTAAAGTTTATGAAAAAAGTGCATGATCAGGTCTTAGGAAGGAAGAAAACCATCCTTTGCCCTAAGCCTCTTTCACTGTTTTTTACTTTTCTTGCTGCCGCGGTGCTGCTTTATTTGATCCCCAGCGAAAAAATGGAACTGGCACAAAAACAGGAGAAGGAAATCAAACTAGTGCAAGAAGCAAAAAAGGAATTGGAGAAAAAAGCCGAGGAAGAAAAGAATCCTGCTGTGAAAAAGGCATTAGAAAGGGCAAAGGATACAATCTCCAAAAAAAAGTCAGCTGACGAGGCTTTAAAGGAATTGGCCAAACAAACGAAAAGTCTCGAATTAAAAGCGCTTAAAGTAAAAGAAAAATCAATGGCTCTGGAAAATATGAAATCAGGCCTGAATAAAAATGGGCTGGATCAACTAAGCCGCAAGCTGACTCAAAAAGATTTGGCCGCAATTGAACAAGAGTTGTCAAAGCTGAACGATCAGATGGATGAATTAAGTGTAGAGCAAAAAAAGGCATTGAGCGAGCTTACCGGGAGTGATGAGCCATTATCGGAAGAAGAGCTATCGAAGCTTTTGGAGCAGCTTGAAGAAGCGATGGAATCGGAAGAACTTTTAAAACAGCTGGCTGAAGCGCAGCAGGCACTGCAAAGTTCAGGATTGTCCCTTCAAAAGCAAATGGCTGCAAATGGAATGCCTCCTGGCCAATTGGCGTTTGCACCTCCAGGCCAGCCTGGCAGCCAGGGGACAGGTTCTATTTCCCCCCAGGGACAACAGCAAAATAATTCAGGGCAGCAAAATAATCAAAACCAAACAGGCAATAATTCCAGCAATGGAAATAATGGTTCAGGCGCAGGTTCCGGAAAAAGTTCAGGAAGCGGTTCGGGCTCTGGATCAGGCTCCGGCTCCGGTTCCGGAAATGGTTTGGGCAGCGGTCTTGGCGGCGGAGCAGGCCTCGGCCAGGGTTCAAGGGACCTGCTAACCATTCCATCTCATATGGAAGGACAGCAGAACATGGAGAATGATAATGGCACCCTCGGTGAAGGTAACTCAGGACAGCAATTTGAAGGGGATGGGCCAGTTTTGAAAGGAAGTATCAGGCCATACAGTGAGGTGTATGGAAATTATGAAAAAGCTTATAGGCAAAGCACGGATCGTTATAAGCTCCCAGCTGATTTAGAAGAAATAGTGAAAAATTATTTCACGGGTATAGATCCTGACAAGGAGTGACTTCAATGTCTGTTATGGAAGAAAAAGAACAGCAATTTGCACAAGCTGCTGAAACTTTTGCAAAAGTGAAAAAAGAAATTCAAGCATTTATGGTCGGCCAGGAAGAAGTGGTTGAACATGTTTTATGGAGTATTCTTGCAGGAGGACATGTACTTCTTGAGGGGCTGCCGGGACTTGGGAAAACGATGCTGATTAAAACAATATCAGAGGTACTTGATCTGAATTTTTCAAGAATACAGTTCACGCCGGATATCATGCCATCCGACATAACCGGCACGATGCTTCTTCAGCCTAATGAGGCTGGAAGGCAAACATTCAGTTTTCATAAAGGACCGTTATTCGCAAACATTATTCTCGCGGATGAGATCAACAGGGCTACACCAAAAACACAGAGTGCCCTGCTTGAGGCAATGGGTGAAAAAACCGTAACGATTATGGGCGAAACAAAGAACATGGAAAAACCTTTTTTCGTACTGGCAACACAAAATCCTATTGATATGGAAGGCACCTATCCTCTGCCTGAGGCGCAGACGGACCGTTTCCTTTGCAAGGTCAATGTTAAATATCCAACAAAAGAAGAGCTCAAAGAAATTGCACTAAGAACAACAGGGCCTCGAAGTAAACAGCTAAAAAAGGTAGCCGGGCTTGAGGAAGTTATTACACTTCAAGGGCTTTCCAGGGAAATCCTTGTTTCAGATGAAATACTGGATTATGCGGTTTGGATCATTACTGCAACACACCCTGAGTCAGAAGAGGCACCGGGAATAGTAAAGAATTTTGTTCAATATGGCAGCGGGCCTCGCGGGCTTCAGAGCTTAATCAATATGGCAAAGGCAAGGGCAATGTGCTCCGGTAGATACCATGTTTCTGTTGGCGATCTTAAACAAGTTGCACATCCTGTTCTAAGGCATCGCTTGATTTTGAACTTTGAAGGTGAAGCAGCGGGAGTTACTGCTGATTCAATCATTGGGGAACTAATAAGCGAAACCGTTCAGGGAGCAAAAAGCTGATGAACAATCAACAGGCTCTGCTTGGAAGGCTTCAAAAAAGAAGGGTTGTTGTTAAAACCAGAAAAAGGGGAATTCATGCAGGATCACGACAGTCTAATAAGTTTGGCTCTTCCATGGAATTCTCCGATTTTAGGGCCTATCAGCCTGGTGATGATATTCGCCAAATTGACTGGAATGTTTTCGGAAGAACCCAAAAGCATTATATCAAACGGTTTTTGGATGAACAGGAACTTTCCATTGCCGTTTATCTGGATGCAACCTCTTCAATGACAAAAATCCAATCGAAGTGGGAGCATGGAAAAGGGCTGGCGGCCGCATTGAGTTTTATGGTGCTTGCTGGTGAAGACCGGCTTTTATATGCTGCAATATCTTCTGATGGGATACATCCAGTGAAGAGAAAGGGTTCCGTTTACAGCAGGCGTACTTTCCTGGAAATTCAGAAATACGAAGGCGTTGCAGGATCCCAAAACTTTCTGGGCTGCATGAAAGACTCTTTATCAAAAAAGCAGCAGCTTGCTATTTTGGTAACGGATGGATTTGAACCAATTGAAGATTGGGAAAGTCTATTTAAGAAATTAAAAGGGATGAAACAGGAGTTTTGGTTTTTCCAGGTGCTGGCTAATGAAGAGCTGAACCCTTCCTATACGGGAGATATGAAACTAATAGATAGTGAAACAGGGACAGCAGTAAATATCAGTTTGAACCCTTCTATTTTATTTGACTATGAAAAACGTCTGAAGGAACATAATAAACAGCTTGAGGCCTTATGCAAACGGTATGGCGGCCAGTATATCTTTGCTCCTGAAGCCAGGGATCTACAGACGATTCTTTTCCGGGATCTTCCCGCAAAGGGGCTGGTAAGGTGACGAAAACATGCAATTTTTAAATCCTATTTATTTTATTTTAACTATTTTCATAGCTGCCGTTGTTTTATTTTACTTTTTTCGCAAGCAGTACATGAAAAGGACAGTTTCATCCAACATGCTATGGGAGCAGGTGTTAAACGAATGGCAGGCCTCTCCATGGCTGAAAAAGCTGCAGCAAAATCTTTTGTTCTGGCTGCAAATATTAGCCCTGCTGTTATTAATGCTTGCCCTTGTACGCCCGTTCTGGTTTGAACATGTATTAAAGGGTGAACACCTGATCCTTATTGCGGATCCCTCTGCCTCCATGTCAGCCGAAATGGATGACTCTACTCGGTTTGAAATGGCGAAGCAAGAAATGCTGGATTTGGCAGATAAGCTAAATGGCCAGGAAGTAACTTTGATTAAAGCAGGAGAGAAAAGCGAGATTCTAGTAAGCAGGGAAGATGATTCAGAAGAAATCAGCAAAAAAATCAACAGCCTGGAGCTCTCTTATGAGCATGAAAATATGGAGAAAGCACTCGTATTGGCAGATTCCTTATCCTCAGGGAAGGACACAGCTATCCATATCTTTTCCGACGCAGTTACTCCGGACAAAATAAAAGAAAAAATGGCTGGCCAATACACTGTTGTACATAACATTGGAGTGGACGAAGGAAATGTTTCGCTGCAGTCCTTTGGCACTGCAGCAGTAGCTGGTGAAATTTCAGCAGTTGCAGTGATAGAAAATCAATCTTCAAGAATGATAGAAACAGGCTTTAAGGTTCAAAATGAGGAAGAAGTTTTGTTCGAACAAAAAGTATCGTTAAAAGCAAATGAGGAAATGACCGTTCAGGTCCCTTCGCTGCCTGAAAAACCTTATTATGAGGCATCTATCTCAATTGAGGATGGCTACAGTGCTGATAATGTTGCTGCTTCCATATATACGGATTCAAAGCCAAAGATCTACACATTGGGAACGGTGAACCCATTTGCTGTAAAAGGCTTTCAAACCATCGGAGCAGAATTATTGCAGACAGATTCAGGAAACATTAGCGGATTGGATATTAAGGGAGTAGTTCTTGCCGAAGGGAGTAATCTACCGGATCTCCCGCAGCAGCCGCTTATATTTTTTAACAGCAGCAAAGAAAAGGTAAAGCTTGATGAAGGGATTACGGAAGAAGATGATACTCTCCTTCAATATGTTAATTTTGAAAAAGTGTTTATCGATTCTGCTTCTGCAGCCTTGGATGGAGAATGGGAATCTGTACTGAAAAGCGGTAGCATTCCATTAATACAAAAGGGTATGCTGAGTGGGCAGCCAATTATTATTGTGAATTTTGAACTGACCGATACTGACTGGCCACTGCAGCCAGGCTTTCCAATTTTCTTATATAATGCTTATCAATGGTTATCCCAGCAGACAGATTTCCTTGGTTATTTCAAGCCTGGTGAGGAGCGATGGATTAATGTAGGCGAGGGTTCGGATCGCTGGGAGGTTTTTAATCATAAAGATGAGAATTTGTACTCCTTGAATTTAAGCAAGGAAAACTTCAAAGCACCTGCCATTCCTGGAACCTACCAGGCTGTATCAGAAAATCAAATTTATTATTTTTCCGTGCTTCTCGATGAACGAGAAAAGAATACAAGAGCTGAAGAGTCCTATACAATGAATGAAAAATCATCAGAAAAAGACAGTATGACCCAAAAGCCAAATGAAAAACTCTGGTTCTGGCTGGCGTTAACTGCTCTTATTTTAATTGCTTTGGAATGGGAGGTATACCGCCGTGGGCATAGAGGTTAAATATCCCTTCCTGTTTTTGTTGTTTATTCCTGTTGTACTTTTGATTACTTTGTATATATGGAAACACCGGGCTAAGGGGAAAGAAGACTATTGGATTGCCGGCTTGAGGCTGGTGATTTTTTCTCTCTTAATTTTTGCACTGATCGTTCCGCAGGTTCTGCTGCCGGTAAAGGGAGAGACCGTCATTTTCCTTGCTGACCGTTCAGCGAGTATTGGTGAAAACGGGGAAGCGCTTGCCTGGATAGAAAATAGTGTCAGCTATAAGGAAAGCGATGATCAGTATGCGGTTGCCGCATTTGGCGAAAATGTGGCCCTTGAACAGAATCTGGGGAGGAATCGGGAGGCTGTAGCCCAATTTAATGGGAAAGTGGATGATTCGCAAACCAATTTGGAGGCTGGCTTGCAGTTCGCAGCATCATTGATGCCAAGAGATTCAGCTGGAAGAATCGTGCTTTTGTCAGATGGCAATGAAACTTCAGGCAACGGAATGGAGATAGCCTCCATTTTAAAAAATCGGAAAATAGAAGTGGATCATGTTTTGTTAAAATCAACCTCAGGTGAAGATGTATCTATTTCAGAACTTTCTGTCCCTCCTTCACTCTATTTGGGAGAAGAGGCTTCTATCACGGTAGAAGTGACAAGCAATACCAGTAAAAAAGCTGACATTCGCCTTTCAGTTAATCATAAAGAGGTTTTAAAGGAATCCGTTCGAGTAAATGAAGGAAAGAACGTTTATACCTTTACCCATAAAGCAGATACAGCCGGACTAACGGTATATAAGGCTGAAATAGCAGCTGCTCAGGATACTTTTACAGAAAATAATTCACTGCACTCGGTTGTAAATGTAAAAGGAACTCCAAAGGTACTGATTGTGGAGGGGACTGAATCGGGAAATATTGAGGAGCTTCTGGATGGTTCAGGCCTTGAGGCAGATACTGTTCAGCCTGAAAAACTTCCGACAGTTCTGTCGGGATATCTGCAATATCAGTCCATTATCTTTAACAATGTGCCAGCGACCGTTATCTCGGAAAATCAGATGAATTTAATGGAAAAAGCAGTGAAAGAATTTGGTACCGGCTTCATAATGATGGGCGGTGAGGAAAGCTTCGGGCTAGGAGGCTATTTCAAAACACCAATTGAAAAACTGCTTCCCGTGGAAATGGATATTAAGGGCAAGAAAGAAATGCCTTCATTGGGAATTGTACTTGTAATGGACCGATCAGGAAGTATGGCAGGAAGCAAAATCGAACTGGCCAAGGAAGCTGCTGCCCGCTCAGTGGAACTGCTTCGTGAAGAAGACACGCTTGGTTTCATTGCATTCGATGACCGGCCATGGAAAATCCTTGAAACAGAGCCGCTGAAGGATAAAAAGAAGGCAATTGATAAGATTAGGTCGATAACCCCCGGCGGGGGCACTGAAATCTTTACGTCTCTTGAACAAGCCTTCATGGAGCTGGAAGATCTGAAGCTTCAAAGAAAGCATATTATTTTGCTCACAGATGGACAGTCTGCAACGAATAGGGACTATGAATTATTAATTGAAAGCCGCAAAGAGAAAAACATTACACTTTCCACTGTTGCCCTTGGGCAGGATGCTGACAGAGGACTGCTTGAAGATCTTGCTGCAATGGGGTCGGGACGATACTATGATGTTACAGATTCATCAGTCATTCCGAGCATATTATCGCGCGAAACCGTGATGGCAACAAGAACCTATATAGAGGATAACCCCTTCTACCCAAGTGTTCAGCCATATCCAGAGTGGTCAGCACTTTTTGAAAATGGTGTTCCTCAAATGAATGCCTATATTGCTGCAACTGCAAAGCCGCGCTCGCAGGTTCCGGTATTGAGCGAAAAAGAAGATCCTGTTCTTGCTGAATGGCAGTACGGTATTGGCAGGACAATTGCCTTTACATCGGACTTCTCGGGAAAATGGTCAGGGGATTGGGCGCGCTGGGAAAAATGGCCTTTGTTTATTAATCAGCTTGTTACAAAGACCTTGCCGCAGTATGAAAGTGAACCCTACAGGATTTCCATTGAAAAAAGGGATGGAAGTACGGTGCTAAACCTTGAGTCTGCAAATAGCGTATCACTCCCTATAGAGACCTCCATTGTTTCAGAAACAGGCGAGCAGATTGAAGCGAATACAAGGCTAATCGCCCCGGGTAAATATGAAGCGATCCTGCCCGAAAGCACTGGGATGTATTTTTTGAACATTAAACAGACAGATCAAAATGGAAATGTCCATATCCATCAGACTGGCTTTACCATTCCGTATTCAGCAGAATATCTGCAAAAGGGAGCCAATAAAGAGCATTTGGAGGAACTTTCCAAGCTGACAGGGGGCAAAGGACTTGAGGCTGAAAAAGACAGCTTTCGCCCGTTAAAGACCCCTGCCAGTACAAAACAGCCGATCAGCGAATGGCTGATCTTGGCGGCGTTTCTGCTCTTTTTCACTGAAATAGCTATAAGGCGATTCGGCTTGATAGGTCTAGCTGGAGGAATTATAAAGAAAAACAGAAAGAAAGCAGAAGTAGAAAATCGTGGACAAACAGAAAAGTTTGCAAAGCTGAAACGTGCCCGGCAAAAGACAGTTAAAGCTGAAAAAGCTCCGGGTCAAGAAGATCAGCTTTCAATAGAAAAACCGATCGTTAAACCAGAAAGGAAAAAGCAAACTCCATCAAGACAGCCTGAAACACTCACACCGAAAGAACGGGAAGAGCGTATGAAAAGGCTGCTGGATGCGAAAAACAGAAAAAATAAGTAGAAGCGGAGCGAAATGCTATGCTTTTGCTTCTCTGCATTCAAAATTCCATTTCGAATGGATTATCTCCATTATAAAACAAAGAAAGGCCAAGTCCCTTAAAAGGTTACCGGTTTAACAGCAATAGGTTGATTGGAACGGAAGGTGCGAGCATCCTCGAAAATGAATATTCGAGGATGCTTATTCAAAGTCCTGCGGGAACAGCGAGACAGGTGAGACCCCGCAGGCGCTTTAGCGCTGAGGAGGCTCACCTCACGCCCCGCGGAAAGCGAAGCATCCAGGAGTGGAAATCAACCGGCCAATCTAACAAGGCAACCCTTTATGGACTTTTTCAGTGGCCTTGCCTATCATGTAAAGATATTTTCTTGACATGCCATGCACTTCTATGTAAACTTACTTTGTAAAGGCTTTTCACTTAACAAGGGGGAATAGGGATGCTCGAAAAGACAACGAGGATGAATTACCTCTATGACTTTTATCAATCGTTGTTGACTCCTAAGCAGAGAAGCTATATGTCCCTGTACTACCTGGATGATTTTTCGCTTGGAGAGATTGCCGAGGAATATGAAGTTAGCCGGCAAGCGGTTTACGACAACATTAAACGTACAGAAGCAATGCTTGAAGAGTATGAAGAAAAGCTGTTATTATTTCATAAATTTCAAGAGCGCAGTAAGCTGATTGCAAACATGAAAAAGATGCTGAAGGAAGAATACCCTTCCGCGGAGGCATTGACTGAAGCAGTAGCAGAGCTTGAGAAATTAGATTAGGAGGCGGCATATATGGCATTTGAAGGATTAGCCGACCGACTGCAAAATACAATCCAGAAGATCCGCGGAAAAGGAAAAATTAATGAAGCGGATGTAAAAGAAATGATGCGTGAAGTCCGTCTCGCCTTATTGGAAGCGGACGTTAACTTCAAAGTCGTCAAAGAGTTTGTCAAAAAAGTAAGCGAGCGCGCTGTCGGCCAGGAAGTGCTAAAGAGCCTGACGCCGGGCCAGCAGGTAATCAAGGTTGTTAAAGAGGAATTAACGGAACTGATGGGCGGAGAGCAGAGCAGGATTGCTGTTTCGAATCGTCCGCCAACTGTTATTATGATGGTCGGACTTCAGGGCGCCGGTAAAACGACAACAACTGGAAAGCTTGCGAACCTGCTTCGCAAAAAGTACAACCGCAATCCGATGCTGGTAGCTGCAGATATTTACCGGCCTGCTGCGATTAAGCAGCTTGAAACGCTTGGCAAACAGCTGAATATGCCAGTCTTTTCCCTTGGTGATCAGGTCAGTCCTGTTGAAATTGCAAAGCAGGCCATCGCAAAGGCCAAGGAAGAACATAATGATTATGTTCTAATCGATACGGCGGGAAGACTGCATGTGGATGAGGCACTCATGGATGAGCTTAAGCAAATCAAAGAGCTTTCTAATCCGGATGAAATATTCCTTGTTGTAGATGCCATGACAGGTCAAGATGCAGTGAATGTTGCCCAGAGCTTCAATGAACTGCTTGGATTGACTGGGGTTGTATTGACAAAGCTGGATGGCGATACTCGTGGCGGAGCTGCATTATCCATTAGATCCGTAACGAACACGCCAATTAAATTCGTCGGTCTTGGCGAGAAATTGGATGCGCTTGAAGCATTCCATCCAGAACGGATGGCTTCCCGTATTTTAGGTATGGGCGACGTCCTTTCCTTAATTGAAAAAGCACAGGCCAATGTGGATGAAGAAAAAGCGAAAGAGCTCGAGCAGAAAATGCGCACTGCTTCCTTCACATTTGATGACTTTTTGGATCAGCTTGGACAGGTCCGCAATATGGGGCCGCTTGACGAGCTTTTGAAAATGATGCCTGGTGCCAACAAAATTAAAGGCTTGAATAATATTCAAATTGACGAGAAGCAAATTACTCACGTTGAAGCGATTATTAAAGCGATGACAAAGGAAGAGAAAACTCATCCGGAAATTATCAATTCAAGCCGCCGCAAACGGATTGCAAAAGGAAGCGGAAGGACTGTTCCTGAGGTAAACCGTCTGCTGAAGCAATTTGAAGATATGAAAAAGATGATGAAGCAGATGGCTGGCATGCAGCAAAAGGGAAAGAAAAAGGGCGGATTTAAGCTTCCTTTTAATCCTTTTTAAGCCGTCGGAAAGCTTTTTATACCCTTTTCATAACATGTAAAGAAAAAAACCTTTACAAACTAATTAACTATCTGATATTATACTATCTTGTGTGAAACTATTCGGAGGTGCTTATTTATTATGGCAGTAAAAATTCGTTTAAAGCGTATGGGTGCTCACAAAAACCCTTTCTATCGTATCGTTGTAGCTGATTCTCGTTCTCCTCGTGACGGACGTTTCATTGAAACAGTTGGAACTTACAATCCGGTTGCTCAACCAGCAATCGTTGATATCAATGAAGAGTTGGCTCTTAAATGGCTACAGACTGGTGCAAAGCCATCTGATACAGTACGCAACCTTTTCTCTAAGCAAGGCATTATGGAGAAATTCCATAACGCTAAAAACGGTAAGTAATTCATTATAAGATGAAAGAGCTTATCGAAACGATTGTTAAGCCCCTTGTTGATTTTCCGGAAGATGTTCAAGTGAATGTCCAAGAAGAGGATCAGCGCGTAACCTATCAGCTTTCTGTCAACAAGAATGACATGGGGAAAGTAATTGGGAAGCAAGGGCGCGTTGCGAAAGCAATACGGACTGTTGTTTATGCAGCAGGTTCGTCAGAACAAAAGAAGATCTTTTTAGAGATCATAGAATAACACTGAAAGTTATGGCCTCCAGCGGCCAGAACTGGATGTCACTAAAAAAGGAGGGGATTCCCCTCCTTTTTTTACAATTAAAAAAATGCTGCTTTCTGAATGTTCATCGCTTCTAAACTTAAAACTAGGTACAACAACCACTGAGTTGATTGAAGCGGAAGGTACTTGATCCTCGAAAATACATTCGCATTTTCTCGTGCGATGTTTATTCAGTGTCCTGCGGGAAGTGAGGAGGCTCTCATTTTTCCCCGCGGAAAGCAAGTGCCTGAAACGGAATTCAACGGGCAGAATAGATAAATAAAACATCAATCTAAGAAAAAGAACAAAAAATAAACATCGCCAACTAAGAATCGACATGATTGTCAGGGAAGCCGGGTTTGCTTCCGGCTATTGCGTTTGGGAGGCGCTGTAGATGAAAATTATTCAATCAGTAACAGTCAAACAGGTGTTAACAGAGAATAGCAAGAAAGAATTGCTGGAGGGGTATGCTGAAAAAAAGCAGCAGCTGCAGAAAGAATGCGACCAGCTCCGATTTGAGTTGAAAAAGCAGGAAAAAACAAAAAAAATCCACCCGGCCAGTTTAATGAAGCATTTTGAAAAGGAAATTCAAATGAGGCAGGAAAAAGTTAAACTGCTCGATTTCCAAATAGAACAATTACATATGCTACCACTAGGGAGCGAATTGAAAGAAAAGGAAATCCAGGCGATTATCGAGGTTGAAGAGGGTTCTCGCTGGGAAGACATAGAAAAAGGGAAAACAATTATCATTAAAGATGGTATTGTTGATGAAATCCGCTAGAGGTGATCGTTAATATGCAGAAATGGTTTAATGTTGGGAAAATCGTAAACACCCATGGCATTAAAGGAGAAGCAAGAGTGATATCCAAAACAGACTTTTCGGACGAAAGATATAAGCCGGGAAGCAAGCTATACTTATTTATGCCGGACTCTAAAACAGAACCTATTGAGCTGACGGTGAAATCCCATCGTACTCATAAGACATTTGATTTGCTTACCTTTGAAGGGTACGAAAATATAAACCAGATTGAAAAAATGAAGGGCGGCATTTTGAAAGTATCTGAAGATCAGCTGGGGGCTCTCGAGGAAGATGAGTTCTATTATCATGAGATAATCGGCTGTACGGTGGAAACGCTTGAAGGGGAAGAGGTAGGCAAAATCAAAGAAATCCTTTCGCCTGGAGCCAATGATGTTTGGGTGCTTAAAGGAAAAGGCGGTAAAGAGATTCTGATTCCATATATTGAGGATGTTGTCAAAGAAGTAGATGTGAAAGAGAAGCGAATAGTAATCAACCCGATTGAAGGGCTGCTTTCATGATGAAGATTGATGTTCTTTCACTTTTTCCGGAAATGTTTGATGGCGTTTTTGGGCATTCCATTTTAAAAAAAGCAGCTGATAATGGTGCAGTGGAATATAATGTCGTCAATTTTAGGGAGTATGCGGATAACAAGCATAAAACAGTGGATGACTATCCCTATGGCGGTGGAGCAGGAATGGTATTAAAACCGCAGCCAATTTTTGATGCTGTGGACAATCTCCGGGGCGAAGGAGAGACAAAACCAAGGGTTATCTTGCTTTGCCCTCAGGGTGAGCGGTATACACAGCGGAAAGCAGAAGAACTGGCCGAGCTGGACCATCTAATTTTTGTTTGCGGACATTATGAAGGGTACGATGAAAGAATTCGGGAACATGTTGTAACCGATGAGATTTCGATTGGGGATTTTGTTCTTACCGGCGGCGAGCTGGGGGCGATGGTTGTAATCGACAGCGTTGTGCGTTTGCTTCCAGGTGTTCTGGGCAATGAAGAATCCCATAAGAAAGACTCGTTCAGCACCGGATTCCTTGAGCATCCTCATTATACTCGGCCTGCTGATTTCCGTGGGATTAAGGTGCCGGATGTTTTAATGTCAGGCAATCATCGGCTTATCGAAGATTGGCGGGGGAAGGAATCGATAAGAAGAACCTACTTAAGGCGCCCCGATTTGCTTGAGGAAGCCGATTTAACAAAAGATCAGAAAAAATGGCTTGAAGAAATAAGAGCAGAAATCAACAGGTAACTCTAATAAAGTTAAAAAAGAAGATAAATAACATTGAAGTTGCCGTCCATGTATGGTATGATACTTTTTGTGACTTAGGCTGAACTTGTTCAGTTTGCGTCTGATAAAGATGTTCCGCTGCAAACAAAAGGTTGTGCAAGAGCGTCTGTTGAGAGGAGTTGAAAACGATGCAAAAATTAATCGAAGAAATCACAAAAGAACAACTTCGTACAGACCTTCCTTCTTTCCGTCCAGGTGATACTGTACGTGTACACGTTAGTATTGTTGAGGGAACACGTGAGCGTGTTCAGGTATACGAAGGTGTTGTGATTAAGCGTCGTGGTGGTGGAATCAGCGAAACTTTCACAGTTCGTAAGATTTCTTACGGTGTAGGCGTTGAGCGTACATTCCCTGTACACACACCAAAGATTGCGAAGCTTGAAGTTATCCGCCGCGGTAAAGTCCGCCGTGCGAAACTTTACTACTTGCGTAACCTACGCGGTAAAAAAGCTCGTATCAAAGAAATTCGCTAATAAATCGAAAAGCGAAAGCGCCACAAATGATCGTCGACTAACAACCGCCACGTCCTGTGGCGAACGTCGACGTCAGCACATCCTGTGCAAGTCCGACAAGCATAAGACGAATCACGCAGGAGGCGTTAGCCTCTGGAGTGATTTGGCTTATGACCTCGAGGGCTAGGCGCTGCAGCTGGACAATGAGAGAAAAGAAGGAGCTTGATTATCAAGCTCCTTTTTCTTTCATTAACTTTTGATCTTCGATAACTATCCAGCTCCAGATGCATCGGCTCGAGGGCTTTGTCGCCTATATTCGGGCGCTTTGCGCTTTTCTTATTTATGCTAATAATATTACATAAATGTTAAATAATATATAAATCAGATTCCCATCGTGTTTATTGAGACAAATTTTTGTAAAATAAAAAATAGAAAACACTTCCTGCAATAATTTGAGATGCAGAGCGTTTCCCTGAAGGACAGACGGGCCTAAGGATAATTTTTGACTGAAGAATGGTGGGGAATTGAATGGCGAAAAAGAAAAATGAGTTGTGGGAATGGACAAAGGCACTTGTGATCGCAGTCCTGTTAGCGGCAGTTATAAGATATTTTTTATTTGCTCCGATTGTGGTCGACGGTTTGTCCATGATGCCTACTTTGCATGACCAGGACAGAATGATTGTGAACAAATTCAGCTATAAAATCGGAGAGCCTGAACGCTTTGATATTATCGTTTTCCATGCGCCTGAAAACAAGGATTACATTAAAAGAGTGATCGGGCTCCCTGGAGATAAGATCGAATACAAAGATGATACGCTTTTTGTAAACGGGAAAGCGTACGAAGAGCCTTATTTAGATGCGTATAAAAAGCAGGTTATAGACGGTCCATTAACAGAACCGTTTACGCTTAAAGAAAAAATAGGGCAGGAAACAGTGCCGGAAGGGCATTTGTTTGTAATGGGCGATAACCGTCGGTTCAGCAAGGACAGCCGCCATATTGGGCCTGTTCCGCTGGAAGATGTATTAGGTGATGCCGGCGTTATTTACTGGCCAATAGAAGATATTCGGATTGTGAATTAAAGAAACAGTTCAAAAGGACCGGACTTATCTTCCTTTTTGAACATTTACTTAAAGCAGGAGGTGCCAGCCATGACCATCCAATGGTTTCCCGGCCATATGGCGAAAGCCCGCAGGCAGGTTACAGAAAAACTAAAGCTGGTAGATATCATCTTTGAACTTGTCGATGCAAGAATTCCGTATTCTTCTCGAAATCCGATGATTGACGAAATCATTCAGCATAAGCCGCGTCTTGTTTTGCTGAATAAAGCGGATATGGCAGATAAAGAAGCTACAAATCAGTGGATAAAATATTTTAAAGAAAAAGGTGTCAGAGCCATAGCCATAAATTCGCAGGCAGGACAGGGCATGAAAGAAATTGTGACTGCCTCACAGGATATACTGCAAGAAAAATTTGACCGCATGAAAGCGAAGGGTGTTAAACCAAGAGCGATTCGTGCGATGATCGTGGGAATTCCGAATGCCGGAAAATCAACTCTGATCAACCGACTTGCTAAAAAGAATATTGCCAAGACAGGAAATACTCCCGGTGTTACCAAAGCCCAGCAGTGGATAAAAGTAGGCAAGGAACTGGAACTGCTGGATACGCCAGGAATTCTCTGGCCTAAATTTGAAGACCAGGAAGTTGGGCTTAAGCTTGCCCTGACAGGAGCAATCAAAGATACCATTTTGAATTTGCAGGATGTTGTTGTGTATGCTCTGCGCTTCCTTGAAAAAAGGTATCCGGATAGGATGAAAGACCGTTATCAGCTTGAAGAGTTCCCGGCAGATATTGTAGAGCTGTTTGATAAAATTGGAAAACTGCGAGGCTGTCTGATGGGCGGCGGGGAAATTGATTATGATAAAGTAACTGAATTGGTTATAAGAGAATTCCGTTCAGAGAAACTGGGGCCAATTACATTGGAGCTTCCTCAGGAAATGGCTGAGAAAAGTGAAGCCGAATAAGTAAAAATGAGGCCTTCTAATAGTGGAAGGCCTTTATTTTTTTGAAGAAATGCCGATACATACATTAATGGGAAAAGGAGATAGAAATGGCAAGGTTAACGATTCGCCAGATTGAAGAGAAACTCAATACGATTGACATTCAGAACGATCCATTTATTCTTTCTATACAAAACGATGACAGGAAAGGTGTACAGCAGCTTTTAAATCAGTGGAATAGCCGGCAGGAGCTGCAAAAAAAGATTTATGAGAAGCATGTTGAAATGACACAATTTGAAAACAGATACAGGACTCAAGGCTTTCGGTTTATTGCAGGCATTGATGAAGTGGGCAGAGGGCCGCTTGCTGGACCTGTCGTGGCCGCAGCAGTGATTTTGCCGGAATCTTTTTTTCTGCCAGGCCTTGATGATTCAAAGAAGATTTCTGAACAAAAAAGAAATGAATTTTATGAAGAAATTCTGGCTAAAGCTGAGTCCATTAGCATTGGCCTAATTGAACCGGAGGAAATCGATCGCATCAATATTTTTGAGGCGACAAAAAAGGCGATGCTGTCAGCGATAGAAGGGTTGAATCCCAAGCCCGACTTTCTCTTGGTGGACGCGGTTAAGCTTCTAACGCCATATCCCTTGGAAGCGATTATTAAGGGAGACGGCAAAAGCATATCGATTGCGGCAGCATCGATCATTGCCAAGGTCACGAGAGACCGTCTGATGGCTGAAATCGCAGCAAGCTGCCCGCAATATGGATTTGCGCATAACATGGGTTATGGCACAAAGGAGCATCTTAACGCCATTAAAATACATGGCATAACTCCGCATCACCGAAAAAGCTTCGCTCCTGTCAAGGATTATATTACAGAAAGCAATTAGAAGGTGAAGAAATGAAGCCGTCTGAGATGATCAAGACATTAATAAGGCAAGACCAAGTCTACTCGGGAAAATCCGTCTCCTTTAGGCCTGGCCAAATAGTTAGCGGAAAAATTGTTAAGCTATTTCCAAATCAGACGGCAGAGGTTCAAATTGGGTCTCATAAAGCAATTGCGCAGCTTGAAATATCATTATCAGCCAATAGCCGATATTGGTTTAAAGTACAGCCTGGTGAGGGGAAGATTCGGCTCAAAGTGATGGAATCAGCAGGGAAAGCCGATATGGCTTCACCGATTGGAAGTCTTCTTGCCCAGCTTGCGTTGCCGGCATCAAAAGAAAATAAATTGCTTGTCCAATATTTTTTAAAGGAACAGCTTCCAATTACAGTTGAAACGCTGCAGCTGGCTTCCGATTGGCTTAGTGAAGGTGAATCCTTTGAAGACGGACTTCGAACAGTGAAGGAGTTAATCGTCAGGCAATTGCCCTATACTAAAGATGTGTTTTTAGCCTTATCTTCAGTTAATAATGGTGATTCAGTTTCAGTTCTTATGGATAAACTGCTGCAGGAGTTAAATCACAACGGTATAACTGCAATAGGCCAAAAAATAAGGATCCTATTAAATGATTTTACACAGACTGCAAGAGAAAAAACGGGTGCAGCTGCTGCAGCCGGACTGGCAGCCGAATGGCTGAGCACAAAGAGCCAGGCGAACTCGCTTGCGGCTTTTAACATCCTGAAGGCTCTGGAACTAGTAAAAGGGTCTGTGAATGAGGAAACGGCATTAAAGCAGGCAATAGATCGCTTGAGCCTAAGAAACCACCCCTCTGGGAAGCATCCAATTATGGATTGCATAAAGGGACTGCTCCAAACAAACCAATCCGGACAGAGGCAAGAGTTTATTTTAAATCTGGCAAAGCTGATCAGGGGAATGAGCGATTTTCAGGTGTCTAGCGGACAATCACAAGCTCTAAGTGATATTCAAAGGATTTTAAGCAGTATTCGAACAGGCCAAATATCATTTCCTGTGGAAAACAAAGTGACCATGCCTTTATTAAAAGAAGCCATGCTTTTATATTTGAACGATAAAGGCAGCAATTCAGATAACCGTTACTTATCCATGTTCGGTGAACCGGAATTGAAACTGGCATCAGGTAAGCTTGGCAGCTTTCTGGCAGAAGAGAATAAATCCTTGTCTTCTAAGCTCCAAAGACAGGAAAAAGCTATACTGGCAGATTTGAAAAATAGTATTCAGCCTGAAAGTATTTTTAGGGTTGACCAGAAAATTATTAAAGGCCAATTAAAAAAACTGATTCAGGCATTGGGGCTATCCCATGAACATGATATGGTTAATTTTTTGAAACAAGCGGAAGATGGGACTGCTGCAAAATGGGAATCGCTTAAACCCCTGCTTTTAGGCCTTTTAAGGGAAGAAGTGCCGTTTTCAGCTAAAGATGCTGCAGAAAGGCTTCTGCATAAAATAACCGGCTTCCAGGCTCTCTCACAGGAAGCTGGGCCACAGCAGCACTTTGTCTTTCAGATGCCTGTTCCATTATGGGGAAAAGTATCTGATTTGACGATGCAGTGGAGCGGCAGAAAAACAGAAACGGGAGAAATCGACCCCAGCCATTGCCGGGTGCTTTTTTATTTAAACCTGGAGCATCTAAAGGAAACCATCGTTGACCTGCATGTCCAAAACAGAATTATAAATATATCTGTTATTAACGAGCATGAGGCGATGAAGTCACTGGCAGCTCCACTAACTGGTAAATTAAAGGAAAGCCTGGCTAAACTGAATTATAAGTTGTCGACTGTTACCTTTCAAAACGCGGTGACAGCTGGCGATTCCTTAAAAAAGAGGGAATCATTTTCTTCTCTTGTAAAAGTAAACCAATTTACCGGGGTGGATTTGAGAGTATGAAAAAAGAGAATAATAGTCTAAGAAAAGAAGCTGTTGCACTTACATATGATCCACAGGGGCATGCTCCTCCTCAAGTATCGGCAAAGGGGAGGGGCGTGGTTGCTGAAAACATTCTCGCTAAAGCAAAGGCACACAACGTTCCCGTCCAGGAAGACTCTACTTTGGTTGAGCTTCTTGGAAAACTCGATATAAATGAAGGGATACCTGAAGAACTCTTTCAGGCAGTTGCTGAGGTTTTTGCTTTTATCTACAGGGCCGATCAAGAAGCAGGCAAAAAGCATGCAGGGAAATAATATATACTGCTAAACCAATATTTGTATTCCAGTCATAAAGAACAGTGAAATTGATAGCGTTTACATCATGAATAATCATGAAAAAGTATAAAAACTGCACAAAGTGAAAACTGCCATTAAAGGCAATTTTCTTTATTTTAATAAAATAATTTATCTGTTGGTGATGTCATAAATCACATTGAATACAAGGGTTTAGCGGCATTTTAATATTTTTAATTTTTAAATAAATATAATATTTTAGAGTTAATGGTAGACAAGGGTAGTGTCATTTTATAAAATGAAAGCGCAGTCTATTTTTTGAAGAGTTAGATAGGAGGATGGGAAATGAATATACATGAGTATCAAGGTAAAGAAGTCCTCAGACAATACGGGGTAGCAGTTCCGAACGGAAAAGTGGCCTTTACAGTTGAGGAAGCTGTGGAAGCTGCCAAGGAACTAGGCACAGAAGTTTGTGTTGTTAAAGCGCAAATCCATGCTGGAGGACGAGGAAAAGCTGGCGGTGTAAAAGTTGCCAAAAACCTCGAAGAAGTACGTACATATGCAAGTGAGATCTTAGGGAAAACGCTTGTGACACACCAGACTGGCCCGGAAGGAAAGGAAGTAAAGCGCCTGCTTATTGAAGAAGGCTGTGACATTAAAAAGGAATACTATGTTGGTTTAGTATTGGACCGTGCAACGTCACGCGTTGTTTTAATGGCTTCTGAAGAGGGCGGTACAGAAATTGAAGAAGTGGCAGAAAAAACACCTGAAAAAATCTTCAAGGAAGAAATCGATCCAGTTCTTGGTCTAACAGGATTCCAGGCACGCCGAATCGCTTTCAATATCAATATTCCAACTGCGCTTGTAGGACAAGCTGTAAAATTCATGATGGGCTTATACAAAGCTTATATTGACAAGGATTGCTCCATTGCTGAAATCAATCCGCTTGTTGTAACAGGAGACGGAAAGGTAATGGCATTGGATGCGAAGTTAAACTTTGACTCAAATGCTCTTTACCGTCAAAAAGACATCCTGGCTCTTCGTGACTTGGAAGAGGAAGATGCGAAGGAAATTGAAGCTTCAAAATATGATCTTAGCTACATTTCCCTAGATGGAAACATCGGCTGCATGGTTAATGGTGCAGGTTTGGCAATGGCCACAATGGATATTGTTAAGCATTACGGCGGAGACCCGGCCAACTTCCTTGATGTTGGGGGCGGAGCTACAGCTGAGAAAGTTACAGAAGCTTTCAAAATCATCCTTTCTGACAAAAACGTAAAAGGTATTTTTGTTAATATCTTTGGCGGAATCATGAAATGTGACGTCATCGCTACTGGAGTAGTAGAAGCAGCGAAGCAAGTAGGCTTAAACGTGCCTTTAGTAGTCCGTTTGGAAGGCACAAATGTTGAATTGGGCAAGAAGATCCTTGCTGAATCTGATATTGATATCATCGCAGCTGAATCAATGGCTGACGGCGCGCAAAGAATCGTTTCATTAGTAGGTTAAAACTATAAAATGAGCGGCCGTTCAGGTGCGGCAGCACTAAACCAGCCTGAAGCAGGATTTATTATTTCTGCAACTTGCTTGGCTTAAGTTCTGGCGACCCGGAAGGGCATCTCTGGAAACCAGAAAGGAGAATTAACGTGAGCGTATTTATTAATAAAGATACTAAAGTTATAGTTCAAGGGATTACAGGTTCAACTGCCCTTTTCCATACAAAGCAAATGCTTGAATACGGCACTCAAATTGTCGGCGGTGTTACTCCAGGAAAAGGCGGCACAGAAGTAGAGGGTGTTCCCGTTTTCAATACTGTGGAGGAAGCAGTTAAAGCAACAGGTGCAAACGCTTCTGTTATCTACGTTCCAGCTCCGTTTGCTGCAGATGCAATTCTTGAAGCGGTAGATGCTGAACTTGATCTTGCAATCTGTATCACAGAGCATATTCCTGTATTGGATATGGTCAAAGTTAAGCGTTACATGGAAGGCAAGAAAACTCGCCTTGTAGGACCAAACTGCCCAGGCGTTATCACTCCTGAAGAGTGTAAGATTGGTATCATGCCAGGATACATCCATACTAAAGGACATGTAGGGGTTGTATCACGTTCAGGAACGTTGACATATGAAGCAGTACACCAGTTATCACAGGCTGGAATTGGCCAATCTACTGCTGTTGGAATCGGCGGAGACCCGGTTAATGGAACAAACTTCATCGATGTATTGTCTGCATTCAATGAAGACCCTGAGACTTATGCTGTAATCATGATCGGAGAAATCGGCGGAACTGCGGAAGAAGAAGCTGCAGAGTGGGTTAAAGCTAACATGACTAAACCTGTTGTAGGCTTCATCGGCGGACGTACTGCACCTCCTGGAAAACGCATGGGCCATGCTGGCGCTATTATTTCCGGAGGCAAAGGAACTGCTGACGAAAAGATCCGTGTAATGAACGAGTGCGGAATTCAAGTAGCAGATACTCCATCTGTTCTGGGTGAAACTCTCATTAAGGTCTTAAAAGAAAAAGGCCTTTATGATAAGTGTAAAACTCATTAATTAACTGATTTCTATAAGAATAGTCCCCCTGTATAATGGGGGGCTATTTCTACATTGTTAAACCCGCCTGCATTTCCCTTCACTTACATCCCTTCTCAAGCACCTTTTTTATTTTTTTCTAAAACTAAGGAGGCTCCCCATGAAAGAATTCAATATGAAGCTGGCTCATTTGCATCATTGCAAAGGCGTGAGCTGGAGTATGATTTTTAGCATCCTAAAAAAAGATCCGCAATTAAAGTTCCTTTACAATGATCCGTTTTACAATTCAAACCCCCAATTCATTAAAAATCAGGCTTCCTTTTCAGAAACTCTTCATGATCTTCATTCAAATCGAATTCAGGAACAAATTCGTCAATACTCTCCTAATGGCATTAAAATAATCACCCTCTTTGATGAAGATTACCCGGTGCTTTTAAAAGAAACCTACCAGCCTCCCTGGATTTTATATGCAAAAGGGGATGCAGGTCTCCTGAAAACTGGAACGCATCTTGCAGTGGTCGGTTCGAGGCAGGCTACAGAGTATGGTGAGCGGGCCATTGAATATTTGTTCCCTAAACTTATCCAAAACGGAGTTGTCATTGTGAGCGGCCTTGCGGCAGGTGTAGATGCGATTGCCCATAAAGAAGCAATCAAAAATGGAGGAAAAACAATTGGCGTCATTGCGGGAGGACTTTTTCATATATACCCCCAGGCCAATCAAAAACTCGCTTATGAAATGATGAACAATCATCTAGTTATCTCTGAATATCCGCCTAATACAAGGCCGTCAAGATGGCAGTTCCCGATGAGAAACCGAATAATCAGCGGCATTAGCAGAGGCACTTTGATTATCCAGGCAAAAAGCAAAAGCGGTTCCCTCATTACTGCTAACTATGCTGTTCAAGAAGGGAGGGAAGTTTTTGCAATTCCGGGAAGTATTTTTAGTGCCTATTCAGCGGGGACAAATGAGTTAGTACAACAGGGGGCCAAGCTAGTCAAAACTGCAGAAGATATACTTGAGGAACTGATTTACTAAGCTATTTAAGAAAGAGTGTTCTCTAAATTAGAGAAAGTGTTTATTGTGTGGAAGGTGCTTAACAACTGCGGGAGAAGTGAGTTTCAGGAGACTTCTCTGGGAAGCTGCTAAAACTGCCGCGGGAAGCGCCCATCCTGTAGCGGAAATCAGCCTCTCTCACTACTTGCTTAAAGCGAAAACAGCTTTACTAAGCATTGGATAGTGAGCCTTAGGCCGGTGGAATATGGCTCTCTATTTCGCAAAAAAAACTCTTTTTTGTGTATTTATTTAAAGGATTTTTTACAAAAAGGTTGAAATTCTATTAAAACTGTTATACATTTTGCAACAGGTATCCGTAAGAGGAAATGAATGTTTGAGTCATGAAAAATTTAACGGAACCGTTGAAAACGGTTTCCAAATAAGCCGATTATGTTTGACAAACCTGAATAGAATATAGAATAATAATGAATATTTAACTGACAGGTGCAGTATAGCTGGATAGAAATGCAAGCTGCCCGATTGAAAAAGGTAAATATCTGCAGATTAAATGAATGTTTCGAATCCGGAGTTAGGAAAAAATGCTTTTCCAAAATTAAGATATATATATAATGCCATTCAGCCTACAATAAAAGATCAATCTTAGAAAGGCAAGTTACAGTCCTTCAAAATTGATTATGTCCTGAATGTTAAAATTCCCTCTCAAGGAGGACTATTGATGTCAGAGTTTCTTGTAATCGTTGAATCACCTGCAAAGGCGAAAACGATAGAGCGTTATCTTGGAAAAAAATATAAGGTTAAAGCTTCCATGGGGCATGTAAGGGATCTGCCGAAGAGCCAAACGGGCATAGATGTGGAAAATAATTTTGAACCAAAGTACATAACCATTCGTGGAAAGGGCCCTGTTCTAAAAGAACTGAAAACAGCGGCCAAAAAAGCTAAGAAGATTTACCTTGCGGCTGACCCCGACCGCGAAGGGGAAGCTATTGCCTGGCATTTGGCCCATAGCCTGGATATGGATATTAACTCGGAATGCCGCGTCGTTTTTAATGAAATTACGAAGGATGCGATCAAAGAATCTTTCAAGCATCCGAGGCCGATTAATATGGATTTGGTTGACGCACAGCAGGCAAGAAGGCTTCTTGATAGACTGGTTGGTTATAATATCAGCCCTTTATTATGGAAGAAAGTGAAAAAAGGCTTGAGTGCAGGCAGGGTTCAATCCGTCGCAGTCAGGTTGATTATCGACCGTGAAAAAGAAATAAAGAACTTTATACCGGAAGAATACTGGTCGATTGATGGGGAGTTCTTAAAAGGAAAAACAGCTTTCGATGCAGCTTTTTATGGATTGGAGAATGAAAAAGTTGAATTAAAATCAGAAAGTGATGTCCAAAATATATTGGGTAAAATGAAGGGAAATAAATTTGAAGTTGCTTCTGTTACAAAGAAAGAAAGGAAACGGAATCCAGCTGCTCCGTTTACAACCTCCTCTCTTCAGCAGGAAGCGGCAAGAAAACTAAATTTCCGAGCCAAGAAAACGATGATGCTGGCCCAGCAGCTTTATGAAGGAATCGACCTTGGAAAAGAAGGAACGGTCGGTTTAATTACCTATATGAGAACGGATTCGACTCGAATTTCCGAGATTGCCCAAAGCGAAGCAGCAGAATATATTCAAAGTTCTTATGGCAAAGAGTTTTTGCAAAGTGAAAAGAAAAAAGAAAAGAAAAATAGCAATGCCCAAGATGCTCACGAGGCGATCCGTCCAACTAGTACGTTAAAGGTACCAGCAAGTTTAAAAGAATATTTATCACGTGATCAGCTTCGATTATACAGGCTTATTTGGGAAAGGTTTGTCGCCAGTCAGATGGCGCCAGCTGTTATGGATACAATGAGTGTGGATCTAAAGAATGGGGAAGTGATTTTCAGGGCTACTGGCTCCAAAGTTAAATTCCCTGGCTTTATGAAAGTATATGTAGAGGGTACGGATGACCAGGCTGAAGAAAAGGATAATATGCTCCCTGACCTAAAGGAAGGGGATGAGGTTTTAAAGAAGGATATTGAACCCAAGCAGCACTTTACCCAGCCTCCTCCAAGGTATACAGAAGCAAGGCTTGTAAAAACGCTTGAAGAACAAGGTATTGGGCGCCCGTCAACCTTTGCCCCGACTCTTGATACAATCCAAAAACGCGGATACGTCGCTCTGGATAACAAACGTTTTATTCCGACTGAGCTTGGAGAAATTGTTCATGAGCTGATGATAGAGTTTTTCCCGGAAATCCTTGATATAGAGTTTACCGCGAAAATGGAAAAAGACCTGGACTATGTTGAAGAAGGCAAGGTGAATTGGGTACAAATCATTGATGAATTCTACAGCGACTTTGAAAAACGCCTGGAAATAGCAGAAAAGGAAATGCAGGAAGTTGAAATCAAAGATGAACCTGCAGGAGAAGATTGCGAACAATGTGGAAGTCCGATGGTGTTCAAAATGGGACGCTACGGCAAGTTCATGGCCTGCAGCAATTTCCCGGACTGCCGCAATACAAAACCAATCGTTAAGGATATTGGAGTCAAGTGCCCGAAATGCAAAGAAGGAAATATAATAGAAAGAAAAAGCAAGAAACGCCGGATCTTTTACGGCTGTGACAGATTCCCTGAATGTGACTTCATTTCATGGGATAAGCCACTGCCGAGAAGCTGTCCAAAATGCGACAACTTGCTTGTTGAGAAAAAACTCAAAAAAGGTGTCCAGGTTCAATGCGTTGAATGCGACTACAAAGAAGAAAAGCAAAGTTAAGGGTGGGCTTAATGCTCACTCTTTTCTATTGCAGGATGTGAAATCCATATTCTTTCCAAATGACGTTTTTGCCTCTTTATAATGCTTGAAACTTTTTTATTTTTAAAACGTATTGTAAAATGGCAAAATGAATAAGAACAGGGTAAAGTAAGAGAGACTGTTTTTAAATATCAAATTTTAATTGGATCATAATGATCATAAGTATTTGTGGAGGTTCGTATTATGACAGATATAGCAGTAAATGTAATAGGTGCAGGGCTTGCTGGCAGTGAGGCCGCATGGCAGCTTGCCAGCAGGGGCATTCAAGTTCGTTTGTATGAAATGAGGCCCGTCAGGCAGACTCCTGCACATCATACGGATAAATTTGCAGAACTGGTTTGCAGCAATTCACTGCGTGCCAACACTTTAACAAACGCTGTTGGAGTACTGAAAGAGGAAATGCGTAAGCTAAATTCAGTGATCATTCATTCGGCAGACAGCAGTGCAGTTCCGGCTGGCGGAGCGCTTGCAGTTGACCGCCATGATTTTGCCGCGCGTGTCACGGAACAGGTTAAGAACCACCCAAATGTAACTGTAATAAATGAAGAAGTAACAGATATTCCAGAAGGGCCAACTGTTATCGCTACTGGCCCGCTTACAAGTGAAGCTTTATCTGCAAAATTGAAAGAGCTTTCCGGGGAAGATTATCTTTATTTCTACGATGCAGCTGCACCAATCATCGAAAAAGACTCGATTGATATGAATAAAGTCTATCTTAAATCACGCTATGACAAGGGAGAAGCTGCATATTTGAATTGCCCGATGACAGAGGAAGAGTTTGACCGTTTTTATGAGGCTCTGACAACTGCTGAAACGGTTCCATTAAAAGAGTTTGAGAAAGAAATCTTTTTCGAAGGCTGTATGCCGATTGAGGTAATGGCGAACCGGGGAAAGAAAACCATGCTGTTTGGTCCGATGAAGCCAGTAGGTTTAGAAGATCCCAAAACAGGAAAAAGACCTTATGCAGTCGTTCAGCTGCGTCAGGATGATGCTGCAGGCACGCTTTATAATATTGTTGGTTTTCAGACGCACTTGAAATGGGGTCCTCAAAAAGAAGTAATTCGCCTCATACCGGGACTTGAGAATGCAGAAATTGTACGGTATGGAGTGATGCACCGCAATACGTTTATCAACTCTCCAAAAGTGCTGCGTGCAACGTATCAGTTTAAAAACCGCAATGACCTCTTCTTTGCCGGACAAATGACTGGTGTAGAAGGCTATGTGGAATCTGCAGCCAGCGGGCTTGTTGCAGGCATTAATGCTGCAAGGCTTGTAAGAGGGGAAGATCCCATCGAATTCCCGCATGAAACGGCGATTGGCAGCATGGCACGCTATATTACAACTGCAAATCCAAAAAGCTTTCAGCCTATGAATGCAAACTTTGGGTTATTCCCTGATTTGCCGGTAAAGATTAGAGGGAAAAAAGAAAGAAATGAAAAGCATGCTGAAAGAGCATTACAAACAATTCAGAACTTTGTGAAAAATTTGTAAATTATGTTGCATGGGCTATTGAATTGTGTTACTATTTAGTAGCCCATGCGAGGTGAATGTAGATGGACCAAAATGTGAACGTTTATTTAAAGTTGTTTATTGAATATTTACAAATTGAAAAAAACTATTCACAATATACTATTGAACATTACCAACATGACATTAGGGAATTTCTTATGTTCATGTCTGAACAAGCGATCCCAGATTTGAAGACGGTTGAATATGCAGATGTCCGGGTATTTCTGACCAAGCTTTTTGAAAAAAAACTGGCCCGCAAATCAGTAGCCCGAAAGATATCAAGCCTCAGAAGCTTTTTTAGATTTTTGCTGAGAGAAGAACTGGTGGCTGAAAATCCTTTCGCCCTTGTTTCGATTCCAAAAGCTGAAAAAAAGCTGCCTGAATTTTTCTATGAAGAAGAATTGCAGCAGCTGTTTGAGGCCTGTGATGAAAGCACTCCACTTGGGCAAAGAAACAAAGCACTATTGGAATTGCTATATGCAACAGGTATGCGTGTAAGTGAGTGCAGTCAAATTCGTCTAAAGGATTTGGATATGTACTTATCTACTGTACTAGTGCATGGCAAGGGCAGCAAAGAACGGTATATTCCATTTGGCAGCTTTGCGCAAGATGCACTCGAAACATACATAACAGAAGGGCGTAAGGAATTATTGTCTAAAGGGAGCTTAACAGAAAATTTGTTTCTGAATGCACGCGGTGGACCACTGACTGCAAGAGGCATCAGAGAAATTCTAAACAGGCTTATTGAAAAATCAACATTAACCGGCAAGATTCACCCTCATATGATGCGTCATACGTTTGCGACACACTTGATGGCAAATGGAGCCGATATGAGAACAGTCCAGGAATTGCTGGGACACGCATTTTTATCTTCAACCCAAGTATATACGCATGTTACAAACGAATATTTAAAGAAGACCTATATGGCCCATCATCCACGGGCTTAATAGTTATTTGATTCATACGATTGAATACGGCAGATTAAATAAAAAAGCATTATGCTCCAAAGGAGGAGTCTTTCATGTCTGAATTTCATGCTACCACGATATTTGCTGTGCATCATAATGGAGAATGTGCGATGTCCGGTGATGGCCAGGTAACCTTTGGCAATGCAGTTGTGATGAAACACACAGCAAGAAAAGTGAGAAAGCTTTTTAATGGTAAGGTACTGGCAGGATTTGCAGGATCGGTGGCCGATGCATTTACATTGTTCGAAATGTTTGAAGGAAAGCTGGAAGAATACAATGGAAACCTGGAGAGAGCTGCTGTTGAGCTTGCTAAACAGTGGAGAAGCGATAAAGTTCTGCGCAAGCTCGAAGCGATGCTTATCGTCATGAACACCGATAGCTTGCTGCTGATTTCAGGTACGGGTGAAGTCATTGAGCCGGATGATGGGATATTGGCAATTGGATCAGGTGGCAACTATGCTCTGGCAGCTGGGCGCTCTTTAAAGAGGTTTGCAGGCGAACATTTATCTGCAAAAGAAATTGCAAAGGCGTCTCTTGAAATGGCCGCTGAAATATGTGTATATACAAACAACAATATTATTGTGGAAGAACTCTAACAAAAGGAGTGCTGTTACATGGGTAAAGGAACAAATTTAACTCCCCGCCAGATTGTTGACCGTCTGGACCAATTTATCATTGGACAAAAAGATGCAAAAAAGGCTGTTGCTGTTGCTCTTAGAAATCGCTACCGCCGCAGCTTGCTTGAAGAAAACCTACGTGATGAAATCAATCCAAAAAACATTTTGATGATTGGGCCTACTGGTGTAGGTAAGACGGAAATTGCCCGCCGTATGGCAAAATTGGTTGGTGCCCCTTTTGTTAAAGTCGAAGCAACAAAATTTACAGAAGTAGGGTATGTGGGAAGAGATGTTGAATCAATGGTCAGAGATCTTGTGGAAACTTCTGTACGACTCGTTAAAGAAGAAAAAATGTCAAGTGTTAAAGAAAGAGCGGAAGAAAGTGCAAACCGCCGAATTCTTGAACTGCTTGTACCTGGAGCAAAAAAGGCAGCTAATTATAAAAACCCTCTTGAAATGCTATTCGGAGGTGGAAATGATCAGCAGCAGCAGGATTCATATCAGACAGAAGATTTTAACCTGCAGGAGAAGCGCAAGATTGTTAAAGAAAAACTAGCTCTTGGTGAACTTGAAGATGAGGTTATCACTGTTGAAGTGGAAGAACAGCAGCCTTCCATGTTTGATATGCTGCAGGGCTCCGGGATGGAGCAGATGGGTATGAACATGCAGGATGCTCTTGGCAGTCTGATGCCTAAGCGCAGGAAAAAGCGAAAACTGACGGTGCGTGAAGCAAGACAGATATTAACAAATGAAGAAGCACAAAAGCTGATAGATATGGATGAGGTCAGCCAGGAGGCGGTATTCCGTGCTGAACAATCCGGAATTATTTTCATTGATGAAATCGATAAGATCGCAAGCAAAAACAGCGGAGGTTCTTCAGCAGACGTTTCAAGGGAAGGTGTCCAAAGAGATATTCTGCCTGTAGTAGAAGGTTCTACGGTAGTAACTAAATATGGTTCTGTCAAAACAGACCATGTTCTATTTATTGCTGCTGGAGCATTTCATATGGCGAAGCCTTCTGACCTCATACCTGAATTGCAGGGACGTTTTCCAATCCGTGTAGAGCTTACTAAGCTTACAGTGGAGGACTTCTACAAAATTCTAGTGGAGCCTGATAATGCTCTAATAAAACAATATGAAGCTTTATTGGTAACTGAAGGTATACAAATTGAATTTTCTGACGATGCTATTCGTAGGATTGCTGAATTCGCATTCGACGTTAACCAAAATACGGATAATATCGGAGCAAGACGTCTTCATACCATTATGGAAAAGCTCCTTGAGGATTTATCCTTTGAAGCGCCAGATATCACCATGGAAAAAATTACAATCACTCCTCAATATGTTGAGGATAAGCTTGGAGCCATTTCACGGAACAAAGATTTAAGTCAATTTATCCTTTGATAATGGCTTTTGTTTGATGAGGCAAGTGAAAGGGTAGACGAAAAAAAGAAGCCTGAATTTAGTCATAATAATTTGAAGCAATAAGATAGTTAATCTTAACAAAATATATGTTTATTGGTTGTAGCAAATAGGAGGAAATACAATGGATTTATTAACAAAAACAAGAAAAATTAATGCAATGCTCCAAAGAGCAGCCGGAAAACCGGTTAATTTCAAAGAAATGTCAGAAACACTAAGTGATGTAATCGAAGCGAATATTTTCGTAGTGAGCCGCAGAGGGAAGCTGCTGGGATTTGCTGTTAACCAGCAAATTGAAAATGAGCGAATGAAGCAAATGCTTGCAGATCGCCAATTCCCTGAGGAATATACGAAAAACCTTTTCAATATCCAGGAAACTTCGTCTAACCTTGATGTAGACAGTGAATACACTGCATTCCCAATTGAGAATAAAGACCTTTTCGCTAATGGTCTAACAACAATTGTGCCAATTATCGGTGGCGGTGAGCGTCTTGGTACGCTTATCCTTGCCAGATTGCAGGAGCAATTCCATGATGATGATTTAATTCTTGCTGAATATGGTGCTACCGTAGTTGGTATGGAAATTCTTCGTGAAAAAGCAGAAGAAATTGAAGAGGAAGCACGCAGCAAAGCAGTTGTACAAATGGCTATTAGCTCCCTATCATACAGTGAACTCGAAGCAATTGAACATATTTTCGAAGAACTTAACGGCAACGAGGGACTTCTTGTTGCATCAAAAATTGCCGATCGTGTTGGAATTACGCGCTCTGTAATTGTCAATGCTCTTAGAAAACTTGAGAGTGCAGGAGTTATTGAGTCCCGCTCACTTGGAATGAAGGGTACTTATATAAAGGTATTAAATGATAAATTCTTAGTTGAACTAGAAAAACTTAAATCAAACTAAAAAGAAAACCCGTCAAAAATGGCGGGTTTTTTTGTTACAAAAAAATTACAAATTAATATGGTAAATATATGTAATTATGTATAAATTGGTAAGTAAAACGACTCATCTTCTTCCATTATTCATTTTGTGAAAAATAGATGAATGATTCAAAAGTCTTATATAGACTCGGGGTACGAAGGCGGTGAAAGCTATTATAGGAAAGGGATCATAAAATATGGAAATATCTAGATAATCTAAATATAACTTTCAGCATATTTTAAAAATTTGTCGAAAATAGGACTAAAGAATCATTAAAATTAACCTGATGTACATAGACATATTATTTCATATTCATTACAATAATGTTTATGATGACATAATTTGTCCATTATCACCAAATTTCTACAATAATTACCAGTAGTTATTAAAATTTGAGGTGTGAGCATTGAAACTGTTTTCAGGAACCATATCCACAATTGAACATGCTTTAGATTACTCGTCACTTAAGCAAAAGGTCATATCACATAATATTGCAAATGCTGATACACCAAACTATAAAGCGAAGGATGCCAGTTTTAAAGAAGCCTTCCAACAGGCAGTTAATGGATCTTTGGAAGCAAATAAAAGCGATGCGAGGCATTATGACTTTAACGGCAGCGCATCTTCTGCACAGGGTCTGGTCACAAAAAGGAATGTTTCGTATAACCATAATGGAAATAGTGTGGATCTTGATAAAGAAATGTCGGATTTAGCGACAAATCAAATTTATTACAATGCAATGATAGAAAGAATGAGCGGGAAATTTTCAAGTCTGCAGAATGTTATAAGGGGAGGAAAATAAGAATGTCCATATTTCACAGTATGAATAACACAGCATCTGCCCTAACAGCCCAAAGACTTCGTATGGATGTGATTTCATCCAATATGGCAAATGCAGACTCAACCAGGAGTGTAACCGGGGAAGGGCCTTACAGAAGAAAGTCAGTTATTTTGGAGCCGAATGAAGGACAGTTCTCCTCCTTTTTGAATATGGCAATGAGTATGGGGAGAGGGATTTCAGGCGGCAACGGCGTAAAAGTGTCCAGAATTATCGAAGACAGAGAAACACCGACTAAAATGGTTTACGACCCCACCCATGTTGACGCGGATGAAAATGGATACGTTGAGATGCCAAATGTGGATCCGCTAAGAGAAATGGTGGATTTAATTGGTGCAACAAGATCCTATGAAGCCAATGTAACTGTTTTTAATGCCTCAAAGGGTATGATGATGAAAGCACTAGAAATAGGCAAATAGGGAGAGTAATGAATGAATAAAGTAACTTTTAATCCTGTACATTCTCTAAAACAGACTGAAAACGCAAAGACCCATACATATACAACATTCGAAGCACAGCAGAGTTTTTCGTCGGTATTAAAGCAATCAATTGAAAAAATTAATGAAGCCCAAATCCAGTCAGATGTGATGACAGAAAAACTGGCAAGAGGAGAGAATATTGATCTCCATCAGGTAATGATTACTTCACAAAAAGCGAGCATCACCATGCAGGCTGCTCTTGAAGTTAGAAATAAAGTAATTGAAGCATATCAGGAAGCAATGAGAATGCAAGTTTAATAGAAACGCTGAAGCTGCAGCAGCTTCTCGGAAAGATTTAAGCCACGTAAATTGAAAAGCTGAATAAGTCCAATTTATGGGCTGGCTTTTCAATTTTTTAATGCGTTACATATGATTAAAGCTAAAAACTAGTGAGTTGCGGTTATTAGCTTAGACAGAATAACCGGGGGATTGTGATGAATGAGTCGTTTCAAAGATATGTAGTAAAAGTAAAAGAATATTGGGGCAGCAGAACAAAGAAGCAGAAAAATATATTTATCGGTTCCGCTATTTTCCTTATATTGCTGATTGCAGCCGCATCAATTCTGGCAACCAGGACAACCCTAGTTCCTTTATACAGCAATTTGACCCCATCTGAAACAGGCACAATCAAAGAGAGCCTTGATAGCAGAGGGATTCAATCAGAAATAACAGATGGCGGTACAACCATCAAAGTACCGGAAGAGGTAGTGGACACTCTAAAAGTTGAGCTTGCTGCCGAAGGAATTCCTAAATCAGGAAGCATTGATTATTCATTCTTCAGCCAAAATGCTGGAATCGGCATGACTGAAAATGAATTCAATGTTCTGAAACTGGATGCCATGCAAACGGAGCTTGCCAACCTGATGAAAGGCATTGATGGTGTCAACGATGCAAAAGTAATGATTAACCTTCCTGAAAAAGGGATTTTCGTAAATGACCTTTCTGAAGAGGCATCTGCATCCATCGTCCTTAATACCAAAGCAGGTTATCAATTTGAAGAATCACAGATTCAGGCGCTATATCACCTGGTGGCGAAAAGTATACCAAATCTTCCCACTGATAATATCGTCATTACGAACCAGTTTTTTGAGTACTTTGATTTAAAAAATAATCAAAATTCTTCACCTGGCAGCACGTTTGCTGCCCAGCATGAAATAAAGAAGGAAATTGAAAGAGATGTTCAGCGCCAAGTCCAGAATATGCTGGGCACCCTGATGGGGCAAGACAAAGTGGTAGTCTCAGTGACTGCCGATATTGATTTTACCCAAGAAAATAGAGAAGAAAACCTCGTTTCGCCAGTTGATGAAGAAAATATGGAGGGCATAGCAATCAGTGCCCAAAAAATTACTGAAACATTTACTGGCAATGGGGAAGCGGTTGGGGGTAATCCGCAAGGAGAAAGTCCGGCAGATTCACTCGGATCCGAATATCTGGAAGGGAACACCTCCAACGGTGATTACGAACGAATAGAAGAAACGATCAACAATGAAGTGAATAAGATTAGAAAAGAAATTGTGGAAAGTCCATACAAAGTAAGGGATTTGGGAATCCAGGTAATGGTTGAGCCGCCGAATGCGGATGATCCAGCCTCACTTCCACAGGAAAGAATCAATGATATTACACAAATTCTTGGTACTATTGTCCGCACGACTATTAATAAAGACGCGGCTGAAGCTGAATTAACAGATGAGGTGATTGAAGACAAAATTGTCGTCTCAGTCCAGCCGTTTAATGGCAAGGTAGAATTCCCGAACGAAGCTGTTCCTGTACTGCCATGGTGGATTTATGCTGTAGGAGGAATGCTGCTGTTAATAATCGCCCTATTAATTTTCCTATTTGTTAAAGCCAGAAAGAACCAGCGGCAGGAAGAGGGAGAGATGGCGGCAAAGGTACAGGAAACATTCAATGTTCCTGATGTAAATGAAGAACATGAAACAGAAAGTACAATGAGGCGAAAGCAGCTGGAAAAAATGGCAAAGGAAAAGCCTGAGGATTTTGCGAAATTGCTTCGCACATGGATTGCTGAAGACTAAGGAGGAATAAAAATTGCCAAAAAGAGATCAGAAAGAGTTAACAGGTAAACAAAAGGCGGCTATTCTTCTTATTTCACTTGGTCCTGATGTAGCGTCCTCCGTTTATAAACATTTAAGTGAAGAAGAAATTGAAAAATTAACACTTGAAATTTCAGGCGTACGCAAAGTTGATTCTTTTGCCAAAGAAGAGATTCTTGAAGAATTTCACCAAATTGCGCTGGCTCAGGATTATATATCACAGGGCGGGATAGGATATGCGAAAACAGTACTTGAAAAAGCCCTGGGAACAGAGCAGGCTTCAGCCATCATCAATAGGCTTACGTCTTCTCTGCAGGTCAGGCCGTTTGATTTTGCCAGAAAAGCAGATCCAGCTCAAATATTAAATTTTATACAGAATGAACATCCACAAACCATATCGTTAATTCTGTCTTACCTCGACCCGCCGCAGGCCGGGCAAATTTTATCAGAGCTGCCCCAGGAAATGCAGGCGGATATTGCCAGGAGGATTGCTGTAATGGATAGCACATCTCCTGAAATCATTAACGAGGTTGAACAAATTCTGGAACGAAAGCTTTCCTCAACTGTCACACAGGACTATACGCAAACAGGGGGCATCGAATCTGTTGTCGATGTGCTTAATGGGGTTGACCGCGCTACAGAGAGAACTATTTTGGATGCATTGGAAATTCAGGATCCTGAACTAGCTGAGGAGATCAAGAAAAGAATGTTTGTGTTTGAAGACATTGTTACGCTAGATAATCGGGCTATACAGCGTGTGATTCGCGATTGTGAGAGTGAAGATCTTATGCTTTCACTGAAGGTCTCCAGTGATGAAGTGAAAGAAATTGTCTTTAAAAATATGTCCTCAAGAATGGTTGAGACCTTTAAGGATGAAATGGAGTATATGGGTCCTGTAAGGCTAAGGGATGTTGAAGAGGCACAATCAAGAATTGTTGGTATTATCCGCAGATTGGAAGAATCAGGTGAAATCATCGTCGCCCGCGGCGGAGGAGATGATATTATTGTCTAGGTTAATAAAATCACTCTCCCCCAAGCCAGTCCAAGGGGAAAAGAAAGTTATCTCAATAAAAATACTGGATAATCATCAAAAAACACCAGATCAAGCTCAAGAGCAAAATTTTAGAAGAACAGATGAGCAAATCGAAGCAATGCTGCAAGCGGCACGCCAGGAAGCAGCAGACATAGTTGAGGCTGCCAGAGCAGAAGCCGAAAAAATCAACCACCATATCAATCAGCAAAGGGAAGAGCTTGAACATGAAAAACAAGCTGTCTTCGAGGAAGCCCGCCAACAGGGCTTTGCTGCTGGGGTTGATGAAGGAAGGCAAAGCGGATTTGAAGATTATAGGAGCCTGATTCAATCAGCTAAAGAGGTTGTTCATTCAGCAAAACAAGACTATCATCTCCATGTTGCATCGTCAGAACGGACGATATTGAATTTAGGTATGAAAGCTGCAGGAAGAATACTTGGTCAAGTTCTTGATCAAAATAGCGACCAATTTCTTTCCATTGTGAAAAAGGCGCTAAAAGAAGCAAGGGAATACAGCGAAATTCAGCTCCATGTAAATCCAGTCCATTACGAGCTGCTGCTGTCACACAAGGAAGAGCTGATTATGGTCTTTCCAAAAGAAACGGATTTATACATTTATCCAGATGAGGAACTCAGCCATACAAGCTGCATAATAGAATCTGCGAACGGAAGGATTGAAGCCAGCATAGATAGCCAGCTGGAGGAAATTAAAAGAAGGCTTTTCGAACTTCTGGAGAGTGAGGAGCAATGAAGCTGGATGAACTGCTCGATCAGATTGATAAAATTGATAGTTATAAGCGATTTGGGAGAGTAAAGAGAGTAGTAGGGTTAATGATTGAATCCCAAGGGCCCGAAAGCTCAGTTGGAGATGTTTGCTGTATCCATATTGGAAAGGACCGCACAAGAAAAATCCTAGCAGAGGTTGTCGGCTTTAAACATGAAAGTGTGATTCTCATGCCTTATACCGATGTTCAGGACATCTCTCCCGGCTGTCTGGTAGAAGCATCATCCAAGCCTCTTGAGGTTAAAGTCGGACCGGCTTTAATTGGTCAGGTTATTGATTCTCTGGGGCAGCCTCTCGATGGCTCCCAGCTACCAAAAGGCCTAACGTCTGTACTAACCGAGCAATCTCCGCCAAACCCGTTAAAAAGGCCTCCGATCTCAGAGCCTATTGAAGTTGGTGTGCGGATGATTGATAGTATGCTGACTGTAGGAAATGGCCAAAGAGTTGGGATTTTTGCAGGAAGCGGAGTAGGGAAAAGTACACTTCTCGGTATGATTGCCCGAAATACCAATGCTGATTTAAATGTTATAGCTCTAATTGGCGAACGGGGCAGAGAGGTCCGTGAATTTATCGAGAGGGATTTGGGGCCTGAAGGCTTGAGAAGATCGATCGTTGTGGTGGCTACCTCTGACCAGCCAGCACTCATGAGGATTAAGGGCGCCTATACAGCAACCGCCATTGCTGAGTATTTCAGGGATAAAGGCTTAAATGTCATGCTCATGATGGATTCAGTTACACGGGTGGCGATGGCACAGAGGGAGATTGGGCTTGCAGTCGGTGAACCGCCGACCACAAAGGGCTATACACCTTCCGTATTTGCTGTTCTCCCTAAGCTTCTGGAGAGAACGGGCACTAATGAATATGGTTCCATTACTGCATTTTATACTGTATTGGTTGACGGGGATGATATGAATGAGCCAATTGCAGATACAGTCAGGGGAATTCTCGATGGGCATTATGTTCTGGATCGGGCGCTTGCCAATAAAGGCCAGTACCCAGCCATAAATGTACTTAAAAGTGTAAGCAGGGTAATGAATCATATTGCAGATTCTGATCATATCAAATCAGCTGAAAAAGTCAGAGAATTGCTGAGCACCTATATAAATGCTGAGGATTTAATTAATATTGGCGCCTATAAGCGCGGGTCTTCCTTAGAAATCGATGAAGCAATCCGGTTATATCCTTCCATTATCTCTTTCTTAAAACAAGAAACACATGAAAAAATTTCTATCTTGGAAAGCGTCGGCCAACTGAAAGGAATAGCTGGAAAAGGAGTATAACAGATGCAGTATCAATTTAAATTCAATAAAATTCTTCATATTAAAGAAAGAGAAAAAGATCAGGCATTTGATGTATACAGGCAGGCAGTAAAGCGTTTTGAAGAAGCAGCAGGGAAATTATATGAGCTCCTTAAAAAGAAGGAAGATCTGGAAGCCTATCAGCAATCAAGGCTTTCGATAGGACTGCCAGTACAGGAAATCAGGCACCATCAGCATTTTGTAAATAGCCTGGAAAAAACAATTGATCACTATCAAAAAATGGTAGCCAATGCACGGAGCCAGATGAATTTTCAGCAAGAAAAACTAATGGAAAAGAATATTGAAGTAAAAAAATATGAAAAAATGAAAGAAAAAGATTTAGCCAGCTTCGTGGAAAACTTAAAACAAACAGAAGGCAGGCAAATGGATGATATCTCGATTCAGCTTTTTATGAACCGGGGAAATTAGGTGGTTAAATGGATAGAATGCCAGAAGAACAAGCATCTCAAAAAGCAAGTAAATTTCAATGGTTTTTATTCGCTTTCTTCATTCCGATTCTATTTGCTGTAACTGTAGCGCTCTTGGTTTTTACGTTATCAGGCAATAACGTCTTTGAAACGGCTAAGGAGTATGGCCAAAAGGTACCCTTACTTTCTTCTATTTTTAATGGAGAAAGCTCCAATTCAGAGGTTATGGAATCACAGCTTATTGAACTGGAAGCAGAAATCAAGGATCGTGAAGCAAGGATAACACAGCTGGAAAGCCAGCTTGACAGCAAAGAATTGGAAATTGAGAGAGCGGGGCTGGAAAAACAGCGCCTGGAACAGGAAATCGAAGAACTGACAGCTATCAAGGAAGAAAATAAACGGGCATTTAAAGATATAGTGAAAACCTATGAATCAATCTCTGCCAAAAAAGCAGCACCTATCCTGACAGAAATGAAGGATGAAGAAGCTGTAAAGATCTTATCAAATGTAAAGGCTGATACACTGGCTGCGATTATGGAGAAAATGGATCCTGAAGATGCAGCGCACTATACGGCACTGCTCACTGCAGCTAAAGAGAGTAACGTTCAAAATAATTGATAAACGCTGTTTTCGCAAAGTTCGAACCAATTTTAATCACTGAGTTGATTGGAGCGGAAGGCGCTAATCCCGCGAAAATGCTGCCGCATTTTCTTACAACGAGGTGTCCGTTCGGAGAAGCTTATTCAACGTCCTACGGGAGTAGCGTTCCAAGGGAGACCCCGCAGACTCGGGAGCGTCGAGGAGGCTCCCGGTAGCTCCGTGGTTCGCTGAGTGCCTCGTGCTGAAATCAACGGGCAGAGTTCTTAAGTAAAAACAACAATCTATACGAAAAGAGCAATTAAGAGGGGTGAAAGGGGGTGGAAAAGTGGAAATTGGCGGGTTAGGCATTATACATTCACAATTCTCTTCGGGAAATAAAGCTTCCTTTTCAGGAGAAAAGGCCAGCGGTTTTGCCAGTTTGTTTTCAACTTTGATAAGCGGCGGGGAAAGCATGGCTGCAAATTTGGCCGAAGAGGAAAGGTTGAGTGAGGAATTAGAAGAATTAAGTCAGTTTCTGGGGCTTATCGATTTATCCGAATTGAAAAATGGGCAGGAACTCATTGAACAAGCTGCACTGCAAACAGGTACAAATAATGTGAGTATAATAGCCGAACAATTAAACCTATCAATGGAAGAACTGCTTAGGGGGCTGGAAGGGTTTGCAGAGAACCTTAGCCCAAACATCAGATTAGAGAATGTATACGATGAAGCAATTGAGAGTAATTCTGCAGAGGTAAAGATTGATGCCCTGATTGCAAACATCTCATTGCTGGATGTACAGGAATTCAGCCTGATAAAAGGGAAGGAAGTTGGACAAATATTAAAAGCTTTAAAGCTTTTTGACATGCTCACAGCATATCAGGATTCTATCGGAAGCTCGAATAATTTAAAGGTTTTTTTGAAAGATGTCCAGGCAAAGCTTGAGGGACTATTAAAGAATAGGAAGGGTTCATTTGATAAAGCTGAAACGTTACAAAAAATTTTCACCCCGTTTATAGACGAAATAAGCCAGCATAAGCAAAAGAACTCTGCAGGACTTGAAAATACTGGAGATTCTTTTTCAAAAATACTGTCAAGATTTGATGGCGGGTTACAAGGACATATCCAAATCCAGCAATTTTCAAAGCCTGAACAACTTCTGATGATGCACCAGCAGGGAAAGGCTGTTACCGCAGACCAATTGATTCAGCAATTTGAAAGCATTTTATCGAAAAGTAGTTTCCTGAAAACGGGAGGCGCGCAAAAGCTTTTTATAAAGCTGAATCCAGCCCATCTTGGAGCCCTTCGTATTGAGCTAATCCAAAAGGATTCGACGATGATCGCGAGAATACTAACATCGACTGCATCTGCAAAGGAGATTTTGGATTCGCAATTAAATGGGCTTAAACAGGCTTTCAGTTTGCAAAACTTACAGGTAGAAAAAATTGAAATTTCACAGCAAATGACCCAGCAGGAGCGTGCATTTAATAAAGATCCACAGCATCAGGGACAGGGACAGCAGCAAAATCAAGAAAATAAAAACCCGCAGACTGAAAGCAAATTTAATAACTCGTTTGAAGAAGCACTTCTCAATACTGAAGTATAGGTGTGATAGGAAATGGCAAATACAATTGATTCATCTTTAATGCTATCAAACTATCAAAGCCAAAGTCGCAAGACAGGCTCGGATATTTTAGGCAAAGATGATTTTCTTAAGATACTAATGACACAGCTGCAAAATCAGGATCCGATGAATCCTATGCAGGATAAGGATTTTATTGCCCAAATGGCAACCTTTTCATCCCTGGAGCAAATGACTAATATGAATAAGACAATGGAAAAACTTGTGATGTTCCAGGAGCAAAATCAGCTGATGTCTTACAATCAATTTTTGGGCAAGAATGTAACCTGGCATAAACTGACTGAAACAAGTGATTCAAATCAGACTCCAAGCATTGAAGAAGGGAACGGAAGAATAGTTTCCATCCAGTTTAAAGATAATAGAGCAGTTTTTATACTGGAAGACGGAACAAAGCTGGAACCTGCAAATATTTCTCAGGTGAATGACTCGTAAAAAGATTAACCGGGATAAGGGGATATTTTCAAGCGGGGTGCTGAAGTAATAGTATTGGATCCTCACGGATAAACTTAATTCAATTAAACACAAGGAAGCGGTTGGATGGATAAATTTATGTTTCGTCCGATCCATACACAGCCAGTAATCACACAAAAGACAAATGGCGTCCATTCAGGAAAACAAACACAAAATCGTTTTTCAGTGCATTTGCAAACAGCCCTGGAGACTGACAGCAAGCTAATAGTCAGCAAACATGCCAGACAGAGGCTCCATCAAAGAGGAATACACATAACTAATGAACGGTGGCATCAAATCGAAACAAAGCTGCAGGAAGCCAAAAAGATGGGCGTAAAGGAATCACTTGTACTGCTAAAGGATGCGGCACTTATTGTCAGTGTAAAAAATAATACCGTGATTACGGCGATGGATCGTGAAGAAGCCGGGACGCAAATTTTCACAAATATCAATGGAACCATTATTTTGGACCAATAAATTTAAGGCTGGACCTTCACAGGAAGCCTAAGCTGCAGACTGACAGAAGCAGCAAAACGAGGGGAGCAACCAACTAATGCTACGTTCAATGTATTCAGGAATAAGCGGAATGAAAAACTTTCAAACAAAGCTTGATGTGATAGGCAATAATATTGCGAATGTGAATACTTTTGGGTATAAGAAAGGCCGAGTGACTTTTCAGGATATGGTGAGTCAGAGCATCTCTGGTGCAAGTGCCCCGACAACTGTAGCACCTCTTAAGGGTGGAGTAAACCCTAAGCAGGTCGGTCTTGGATCACAGTTATCGACAATTGATACGATCCACACACAAGGCAGTTTACAGACAACAGGAAGATCATTGGACCTTGCCATTTCAGGAGATGGATTTTTTGAAGTTGCAAATGGCAGTGGTGGATTAATAGTAGGAAGCACCTATACTCGTTCCGGAAACTTTTATCTTGATTCCGGTGGAGACATAGTAAACGCAGAAGGTAAGTATTTAGTAGGTGTGAAAACCATTGTGAATGGAGTAGTTACGGAAACGGAAGCACCGATTAATATTCCTACTGATTCAAAAAGCTTCAGCATTGGAAGTGACGGTACCATTTCATATGTTGATAAGGACGGAGAATTGCAGACTGCTGGACAAATAGCTATTACAAAGTTTTCAAATACCGGTGGTCTAGAAAAAGTAGGCAGCAATAATTACCAAGAAACAACAAATTCAGGCGAACCATTAAAAGGGATAGCAGAAGGTGATACGGGTGCAGGCTCTATCGTTGCCGGAGCCCTTGAAATGTCCAACGTGGACCTATCCGAAGAGTTCACTGAAATGATCACAGCCCAGCGCGGTTTCCAGGCTAACACAAGAATCATAACAACATCAGATGAAATCCTGCAGGAGCTTGTTAATTTAAAACGATAAGTTAAGGGAGGGACAGGGCTGAGAATAAAAATTTTTAGCCCTGATAAAGACATTGATTAAAGTATCTCGCCTGAACGGCAAAGGATTTATTTTAAATGCGTTGTACATAGAAATAGTAGAGTCTTTTCCAGATACGACAATTACGCTCGCAAACGGCAAGAAGTATGTTGTAAAGGAATCAGAAGATACGGTTTTGCAATTGATTATAAAATTCTATCAATCTGTCAATCTTCTGGGGCAACAGCTGGTGGAGGGAAATGAAAATGAAGAATAATAAGCTATTAATGATTATGTTAATTATGCTTGTTGCGATCACCCTGGTAGGAGCTATTGCCCTTGTGGTAGTGATGAAATTTACGGGGGATGAGGGAACTAAAGAGCCGACTATTGATGAAGTGCTTGAGGCTTCGGTGGATATTCCCCAGGTTACAGCGAACCTGGCAAGTGACGATTATATCAGGATCTCTTTCAAAATCCAGACTGAGAGCAAAAAAGCCAAAACGGAACTTGAAAAAAGAGATTTTCAGGTGAAAAATCTAATCATTCAGGAATTATCTGAAATGAAAGCTGAGGATATTCAGGGGAAACAAGGCCAAATCAAGCTGCAGGAAGATTTGAAAAACAAGATAAACGGCTTAATGCAAGAAGGAAAGATCGTTAAGGTGTACATTACCGAGTCTCTCCTCCAGTGATACCCAAATAAGAAACTGCAATTGACGGAGGTGAGGATTCATGTCGGGTGAGGTTTTATCACAAAGTGAAATCGATGCTCTTTTATCAGCACTATCAACAGGTGAAATGGATGCGGATGAGCTGAAAAAAGAGCAGTCAGAGAAAAAAGTAAAAGTATATGATTTTAAGAGAGCGTTAAGGTTTTCAAAGGATCAGATACGGAGTCTAACGAGAATACATGAGAATTTTGCCCGTCTCTTAACAACCTTTTTTTCAGCGCAGTTAAGAACCTATGTGCAAATTTCTGTCGCTTCTGCTGATCAGATACCATATGAGGAATTTATCCGGTCCATCCCCAAAATGACAATTCTGAATGTGTTTGAAGTTCCGCCTCTGAATGGAAGAATCCTTATGGAAATAAATCCGAACGTAGCCTATGCCATGATGGACAGGCTAATGGGCGGCAAAGGCTCAAGCATTAACAAAGTGGATAATTTAACAGAGATTGAAACAAAAATTATGTCGGCCACATTTGAAAGGGCTTTTGAAAATCTTAGGGAGGCTTGGAGCACAATAGCAGATATCGATCCGCTATTGGCTGACTTTGAAGTGAATCCGCAATTCCTGCAAATGGTATCGCCAAATGAAACAGTTGTGGTTATTTCGTTAAATACAACCATTGGGGAAACAAGCGGAATGATCAATATCTGTATTCCTCATGTTGTGCTCGAGCCCATTATTCCTAAGCTGTCCGTCCATTACTGGATGCAGACCGACAAAAAGGAAAGAGAGCCTGAAGTAATCGCCAAGATTGAACGGAACATACACAAAGCAGAAGTTCCTGTCATTTGTGAACTTGGAAGCTCAGATATAGCCATCCAGGACTTTTTATCCCTTGGTGTAGGTGACGTGATTGAATTAACTCAGGTGATAGACCAGCCTCTGATTATAAAAATTGGCGATATTCCGAAATTTTTGGGACAGCCTGGTAAAATGAACAAAAAATTAGCGATACAAATTTTGGATACCGTGAAAGGGGGAGATGGGGATAATGAGCGATGATATGCTTTCACAAGATGAAATTGATGCTCTCTTAAGGGGAGCCGATGATAATGAGGATGATTTAACAGGTTTTAAGGAGGAATTTTTTCAGACTGAAGATTACTTGTCCCATATGGAGCAGGATGCATTAGGAGAAATCGGCAACATCTCCTTTGGAAGTTCTGCTACGGCATTATCTACCTTACTAAATCAGAAAGTAGAAATTACAACACCAGCCGTTTCAATTGTCCTGCGCGGAAAATTATCCGAAGAGTTTCCGCATCCATATGTGGCGATCCAGGTGAATTATACGGAAGGATTCTACGGAAGCAATTTATTAGTGATTAAACAATCGGATGCGGCAATTATTGCAGATCTGATGCTTGGCGGAGATGGAACCAACCCGCCGGAGCTCATGGGAGAAATCCAATTAAGTGCGGTCCAGGAGGCCATGAATCAAATGATGGGGTCAGCAGCGACTTCGATGTCTACAATTTTCGGCAAAAAAGTAGATATCTCACCGCCTGCAATTGATATCCTTGACGTGCCTCAAGGAGAAGGCACAGAAAGATTGCCGTCTGAAGACATGCTTGTCAGGATCTCATTCCGGCTTAAAATCGGAAGTTTAATAGACTCGAATATCATGCAGCTTCTTCCACTCGATTTTGGAAAAAGTCTTGTAAACGAATTATTAAATCCGGTCCAGGCTCCAGAAAGTGAAGCATCAAGCACTTTGGCTGAAGAAGGGTTAATGCCCAAAACACAACCGGAAATACCCCAGCACCATCAAGGTTTTGAAAACCAGCCGGAGACACACGGAGGAAGCTATGGACTGACCTTTGCCCAAGCAGGAAATGCAGCAGGTCAGGCAACATACTCACAGCATGCTATGAATCAGGCCCCATATCCACAGCATCAGGCATCTGTGCCACAGGAAGCGCAGCATTCGAGCCCGCAGCACTTAGGAGGGGCATATCAGGTTGGTGAACAGCCGAATGTTCAGCCAGCGGTTTTCTCGAGTTTCGAACCATACCAGATGCAGGAAACTGGAACAAAAAATTTGGATATGCTTTTGGATATCCCGCTTCAGGTAACGGTTGAGCTTGGAAGAACAAAACGCTCGGTAAAGGAAATTCTTGAACTGGCTTCTGGATCAATTATTGAGCTGGACAAGCTTGCTGGTGAACCGGTAGACATACTGGTGAACAACCGGTTAATTGCCCAGGGCGAGGTAGTGGTCATTGATGAAAACTTCGGTGTCCGCGTTACAGATATTATCAGCCAGAGCGATCGTATTAAAAAACTCAGATAATTCATGGAGGTAGTAAAGAAATATGGCACACAAAATTTTAATTGTAGATGACGCAGCTTTCATGCGTATGATGATCAAAGATATTTTATCAAAGAATGGATACGAGGTAGTAGGCGAAGCTGCTGATGGTGCCCAAGCTGTTGAAAAGTACAAAGAAACTCAGCCGGATTTGGTCACAATGGACATTACAATGCCGGAGATGGATGGAATAACTGCATTGAAAGAAATAAAAAAAATAAATCCGAGTGCAAAAGTGATTATGTGTTCTGCAATGGGGCAGCAGGCAATGGTTATAGATGCAATCCAGGCTGGAGCAAAGGACTTTATCGTTAAACCATTCCAGGCAGATAGAGTACTGGAAGCGATCGGCAAGACATTGGGCTAGTGACTATTATTTTTAGAGGGTGCAAAATTGTGTTGAATGTAAGAAAAATGCTTGCTCTGCTGCTCCTTATATCAATTGTTCTGCTGGGCATACAGCCGCTGGCCCACGCAGAACAATTAAATAATAGTGTAAAGGAATGCATGGAAAATCCCAAGGAATGCGGAAAAGAAGGAATATCATCAAAAGAAGGCATGCCGGCACAGCAGGAAAGGGGAACTGTCGGCCTGACATTTTGGGACTTCTTTAAGATGATACTGGCAACAATTTTCACTGTGGGCCTTCTATATATCCTCCTAAGATTCATTAATAAGAAAAGCAAGGTATACAATCGTTCGCAGATTGTTGAAAATTTGGGCGGTACTGCTTTGGGTTCCAACAGATCTGTCCAGTTAATAAAGGTAGGCAACCGGATTCTTGTAGTGGGGGTAGGCGAGAATATACAGCTGTTAAAGGAAATTGACGATTCGGAAGAATACAGTCAGATCATCACAGAGCACAATGACAAAATGGAACAGCTCATCCGCCCAAGCGATATTGTGACAAAGGTGATGAAAAGAACAAGACAAACAAGTGACAGTGATCAAAACAACCCTAAATTCAGTGCGCTGCTCGGGCAGCAGCTTGATGAAATCAAAAAGGGCAGAAGAAAGCTGTTTGATGAGATAGAGAAGAAAGGGCCAGACGAACGATGAATGAATTTATGGAATTTTTCAATAGCAGTTCTCCAGAGGGTGTTTCAACCTCTGTAAAGCTGTTTTTATTGCTTACTGTCCTATCTCTTGCACCCAGTATTCTCATCTTAATGACCAGCTTTACAAGAATCGTAATTGTTCTTTCCTTTGTCAGAACGGCGCTTGCTACCCAGCAAATGCCACCGAACCAGGTTTTAATCGGATTGTCCATGTTCCTGACATTTTTTATCATGGCACCTACACTCCAGGAGGTAAATGAGCAGGCTCTAACACCATTATTTAATGAAGAAATTAATCTGGAAGAAGCGTATGAAAAAGCTTCCATGCCTTTTAAAGAGTTTATGAGCGGACATACGAGACAGAAGGATTTGGCTTTGTTTCTTGAATACTCCAAGGCAGAAGCTCCTACCTCCATTGAAGATATTCCCTTAACGGCCCTTGTGCCCGCTTTTGCCATTAGTGAGATTAAAACTGCTTTTCAAATCGGATTTATGATATTTATTCCGTTTCTTGTCATTGATATGGTGGTTGCGAGCGTCCTCATGTCAATGGGAATGATGATGCTTCCGCCAGTCATGATCTCATTGCCGTTTAAAATTCTGTTATTTGTGCTGGTAGACGGCTGGTATCTTGTAGTTAAATCTCTTTTACAAAGCTTTTAAGCAGGTGAACTTTCAAAATGACTCCAGAAACAGTAATATCCATTGCAGAAAGAGGGATTATCACCGTACTCTTAATTTGCGGCCCCTTGCTTATCCTGGCGCTTGTGGTCGGCTTGATCGTCAGTATTTTTCAGGCTACAACCCAAATACAGGAGCAGACATTGGCATTTATACCGAAGATCGTAGCAGTTCTTGTGGGTGTTGTTTTTTTTGGCCCCTGGATGCTTAGCCATATGCTTTCATACGCGAATGAAATTTTCTCCAATTTGACCAGGTTTGTAGGTTGATGGCATGTTAGATTTTTTGCCAGCTTTCCCTGCTTTTTTACTTATTTTTGTGAGGGTGACATCTTTCTTTTTGATGATGCCCCTTTTTTCATACCGATCCATACCTGCTTCACATAAAATAGGCCTTGGTTTCTTTCTGGCCTGGATTATGTTTTTGGGAATGGAAGTGCCATCACTTGAAATCAGCGGAACGTATTTTCTTTTGATTATAAAAGAAGCCTTGGTCGGGCTGATGATCGGTTTTATTGCTTATTTAATGCTTTCAGCCATCCAGATTGCTGGAGGATTCATTGATTTTCAGATGGGGTTTGCGATTGCGAATGTGATTGACCCGCAAACAGGTGCTCAAAGTCCGCTGATGGGACAGTATTTATATACAATTGCGTTATTCTTTTTATTGACGGTAAATGGCCACCACCTCATGCTGGATGGCGTATTTTACAGCTACAGTTTTATCCCGTTGGAGCTGCCCTGGATTCCCTTAGGAGACGAAAATATGGCTGAATATGTAATAAGGGCTTTAAATACCATGTTCATCATTGCTTTTCAAATGTCCATACCTGTTGTTGGAAGTCTTTTCCTTGTGGATGTTGCACTTGGGGTTGTAGCAAGAACGGTACCGCAGTTAAATGTATTCGTCGTGGGGCTTCCTTTGAAAATTGGTGTCAGCTTCATTATCCTCATCGCTGTCATGAGTGTATTGCTCTTTGCAGTATCTCAGCTCTTTGCAGCAATGCTGGATACGATGAGAGGACTAATGGATCTTATGGGAGGTTCATGATGATATGAAGTTATTGTTATCATTGGATCTGCAGTATTTTGCTGGAGAGAAAACAGAAAAAGCCACACCGAAAAAGAAGCAGGATTCCAGGAAAAAAGGGCAGGTTGCCAAAAGCCAGGATGTCAATACAGCATTTGTATTATTGGCTGTATTTCTTTTTCTCCTGTTTGCAGGCTCGTATTTGAAGGATATTATTCTCTATATTTTTATCCATTCATTTAACGATTATATGATGATGGAATTAACGGAAGCGAACATACAGGTTATTTTTCTTGATATTTTAAAAGAATTGGTGCTTTTCCTGGGGCCGATTATGCTGATTGCTATGGTTGCCGGTGTTGCAGCTAATTTCATGCAGGTCGGTGTCCTTTTTTCAACTGAAGCAATACAGCCAAAGCTTGAAAAGCTGGATCCGATCAAAGGCTTTAAACGTATTTTTTCTATGAGGGCCATTGTAGAACTCCTGAAGTCCATATTGAAAATTGCTTTTGTAGGAATGGCAGCATTTACTGTTTTATGGCTAAGGATAGATGAAATTCTTATTCTCTCTCAAAAATCAGTGGGGGCGGCGATGGGTACGATTGCCAGCCTGACAGTCCAGATGGGATTAATAGCATCCGCTGCCCTTTTGTTTTTGTCGGTACTGGATTATCTCTATCAGAAATATGACTTTGAAAAAAACATCCGCATGTCCAAACAGGATGTGAAAGATGAGTACAAAAATATTGAGGGAGATCCCCTTATAAAGTCTAAGATTAAACAAAGACAGCGGGAAATGGCGATGAGAAGAATGATGCAGGAGGTTCCAAAAGCGGATGTTGTCATCACCAACCCAACCCATTATGCCATTGCCCTAACTTATGATGAAAGAAAGAGCGACGCACCCATTGTGGTAGCAAAAGGGGTAGACTTTGTTGCACAAAAGATTAAATTAATTGCAAAAGAACACGATGTGATCGCAGTTGAAAACAGGCCGCTTGCAAGATCGCTATACAGCCAGGCGGAGATAGGGGATGCAATCCCGGAAGAGTTTTTCAAAGCGGTCGCTGAGATTCTTGCTTATGTATACAGAACAAAAAACAAAATTTGATTCTAGTAAATAAACCAAATCCCATAGGCATCTTTAAGTGATAGCTTGTCTTTGGAAGCATGAAAAATGGCGGCCAAGACGCTTCTGCTTTTTCATGTAAGGAGAGAAATTTATGCCACTAAGAGATTTATCCGTTTTGATGAGTGTAATTTTAATTGTAGCAATGCTTATTATTCCATTTCCACCTTGGCTTTTAAGTGTACTGATTATCATTAATATTGCACTTGCGCTCATGGTTCTGTTAACAGCAATGAACATGAAAGAAGCGCTTGAGTTTTCAATTTTTCCTTCCTTAATATTGTTAATGACTTTATTCCGGCTGGGCTTGAATGTATCAACAACCCGTTCGATTCTTTCTGAAGGGGAAGCAGGGAAAGTCGTTGAGACATTTGGTTCTTTTGTTACGGGGGGAAATGTTATTGTCGGGCTGGTTGTATTTTTAATACTCGTCATCATTCAGTTTGTTGTTATTACAAAGGGATCTGAGAGGGTTTCTGAAGTTGCAGCACGTTTTACACTTGATGCTATGCCAGGAAAACAAATGAGTATTGACGCCGACTTAAATGCAGGGATGATTTCAGAGCACGAAGCTCGTGAACGGCGAGAAAAAATTAGCCGGGAATCCGATTTTTACGGTTCCATGGATGGTGCGAGCAAGTTTGTAAAAGGGGATGCCATCGCGGGTATCATCATTACCCTCATTAACCTAATGTTTGGAATTATCATTGGGATGATGCAGCAGGGGCTTCCGATTGCAGAGGCAGCTGTAAAATATTCGATGCTAACGGTGGGGGACGGAATTGTCAGCCAGATACCGGCACTTCTGATTTCTACCGCAACAGGAATTGTTGTTACGAGGGCAGCATCTGATGGAAACATTGGCAAAGATATTACTTCACAGTTGTTTGCGTATCCTAAAATGCTATATGTAACTGGCGGAACCATTATTCTTTTAGGATTACTCACCCCAATTGGCATTGTTCTAACATTGCCAATCGGCGGCTTATTAATTTTTGGAGGTTATATGATAGCCCGAACTCCTGAGCCGGACAAAGAACAATTGCTGGAAATGGAGGAAGAACTAGAGACCGATGAAATGAAAAGCCCTGAAAGTGTGGTTAATCTGCTGAATGTGGATCCGATTGAATTTGAATTCGGCTATGGACTTATCCCGCTTGCTGATGCTAATCAGGGCGGGGATCTCCTTGACAGGATTGTCATGATCCGCAGGCAGCTGGCTATCGAACTCGGGTTAGTTATTCCAGTTGTAAGAATTCGTGATAATATTCAGCTCCAGCCGAATGAATATAGGCTGAAAATTAAAGGAAATGAAATGGCACGGGGGGAGCTTTTGCTTGATCATTACCTGGCGATGAGCCCCGGTATTGAGGATGACAGCATTGAAGGGATAGATACGATAGAACCATCTTTTGGTTTACCGGCTAAATGGATAACCGAAGAAATGAAGGAACAGGCAGAGATCTTTGGCTATACGGTTGTAGATCCACCTTCTGTAGTTTCGACACATATTACAGAAGTGATCAAGAGCAATGCCCATGAGCTGTTAGGGAGACAGGAGACAAAGCAGCTGATTGATCATGTGAAGGAAGGTTATCCGATCCTTGTCGAAGAGATTACGCCAAATCCGTTATCAGTGGGTGAAGTTCAGAAGGTATTGGCTAAACTTTTAAGAGAAAACATTTCAATACGGAATCTTCCTGTGATTTTTGAGACGCTTGCTGATTTTGCTAAAACGACGAGCGATACAGATTTGCTCACAGAATATGCCCGTCAGTCCTTGGCACGGCAAATCACAAACCAGTTTTCACAGCAGGGTGACTCGATAAAAGTGGTGACCCTTTCCGGCAAGGTTGAAAAATTAGTTGCAGATGGCATCCAGCAGACCGAGCATGGGAATTATTTATCTCTTGACCCAGCAGCCTCCCAGAACATACTGGAGTCCATTGCCTCACAGGTGGAGCAGCTTTCGCTAATGGAGCAGACACCGATCGTGCTATGTTCACCGGCTGTAAGAATGTATGTAAGGCAATTAACGGAAAGGTATTTTCCGCAAATACCGATTCTTTCCTATAACGAGCTTGAAGCAAATGCGGAGGTTCAAAGTGTTGGGGTGGTGAATGTTGAATGAAGGTAAAAAAATATATAGCATCTTCAATGCCTGATGCAATGAAACAAATTCGGGCAGAGCTTGGGAATGAGGCTGTTATTTTAAATTCAAGAGTTGTTCATACTGGCGGAGTACTCGGCTTTTTTAAAAAAAGAAGCATAGAAGTGATGGCAGCGGTAGATCCAAAACGTGAAATAGAGAAGAAGCCTCTAATAAATCCTGCTTCTCCACAGAAAAGGACTTCTTCATACCAATCTCAGAAGAAAGCAGAGGAACAAACAAGAAAAGCAAACCTGCAATCAGATATCAAGCCATCGGATGAAATGATAAAGGAAATTAGCGACCTGAAAAGAATGATGTCCAATTTGGCTGCCACCCAACAAAGCGGTCCATCCTATCCTGAAGCAATCAAGAAAGTTCAGGCCATTCTTAATGAGCAAGAACTGGAGAAAAACCTTCAGGATCAAGCTCTTGTCGCATTGCTTGAAAAATGGCATCAGAGCGGAGCAGGTGCAGGGGATTCTGAAGTGTTGGAGTGGACGGAAACAGAGCTGGAGAGAGAGATAGATGGAATTCCTTTTGGGGGAATATCTTTTACCAAAAAATATATCAATGTTGCAGGGCCAACTGGGGTCGGCAAGACAACCACACTTGCAAAAATGGCAGCAGAGTGTGTAATTAAGCATAAAAAAAAGGTTGCGTTTATTACAACAGATACCTATAGAATAGCGGCTATCGATCAATTAAAAACTTATGCCAAAATATTAAATGTTCCTCTGGAGGTTTGCTATACAATAGAAGATTTCAAGCAAGCAGCAGAAAAGCTTAAAGAAAATGATTTAATTTTAATTGATACAGCTGGCCGGAATTTCCGAAATAAACAGTATGTAGAAGATTTGCTAAATGTCATTGATTTTAAAAATGATATGGAAACCTTTTTAGTTCTCTCGCTTACAGCGAAACAGAGGGATATGGAGGATATCTACAGGCAATTTTCCATCATCGATATTGATAAGCTGATCTTTACGAAAGCAGACGAAACCTCAACCTATGGAGCAATGTATAACTTAATCCATAAATATAAAAAAGGTGCAGCATATATAACAAATGGCCAGGATGTCCCGGATGATATCCTTGCTGCAGAGCCAAATGTTATTGTAAAGCAGTTATTGGGGACGATAAAATGAACGACCAGGCAGAGAAGCTGAGAGCGAGGCTGCTCGAGGAAAGCAGCAAACGCCCCATGTCCAAAACAATAGCAGTTGTCAGCGGAAAAGGGGGCGTGGGGAAATCAAATTTCTCTTTGAATTTTTCTATTTCCCTGTGCCAAAAAGGCGATAAAGTTTTATTATTTGACATGGATATTGGAATGGGCAACCTTGATATCCTAATGGGAAGAACATCTACTTACTCTATAGCCGATTTTTTTGAAAAGAATCGATCTTTAAACGATATTGTAGCAGAAGGCCCAAATGGACTCCGCTATATTGCCGGGGGAACGGGGCTTTCCCATATAGTAAAACTTGAGGATGAACAAATTTCAAGATTTACTGAGGAGTTGGCTGCCCTCATGGGAAACTATGATTATGTGATTTTTGATATGGGTGCGGGCATTACTGAGGAATCAGCAAGATTCATCCTCTCAGTACAGGAAATTGCAGTGATTACAACACCTGAACCTACTTCGATTACTGATGCCTATTCGGCTATGAAGCAAATACATCTGCTGGATGACAGTATCCCTTTTTATATAGTCTTAAACAGGGCACAAGGAGAAAAGGAAGGTCAGGATACGTTTAAAAGACTTTCTGATGTTTTAAAAAGATTCCTAGGAAGAGAATCTTTTTTACTTGGTATTCTGCCTGATGACCGATACATCCAGCAGGCGGTAAAAAGACAAATTCCTTTTATCCTCTACCATGAAAAATCTCCTGCTGCGAAAGCTATTCAACATATGGCTGATAAAATGGGCTGCCGGCCAGCCGATTCGGCAGCAGGGAAAAATCATTCCTACCAATTTATATCAAAGCTAAAGAAATTTCTTTTTGAAAGGCAGTGAATCACATGAAGAGAATCAACGTGCTTATTATAGATGATTCGGCCTTTATGAGGAAGCTTATTGCCGATTTTTTATCTCAGGATCCCCGACTGAATGTTGTGGGCACAGCAAGAAATGGAGAAGACGGACTAAGGAAGATAAAAGAATTAAATCCGGATGTTGTAACCATGGACGTTGAAATGCCTGTCCTTAATGGGCTTGCAGCTTTAAAGATTATTATGAAATCACGGCCAGTTCCGGTTGTGATGCTTTCCAGTACTACGAAGGAAGGCGCTGATAATACATTCGCCGCCATGGAATATGGTGCAGTGGATTTTATTGCGAAGCCATCAGGAACGCTCTCTCTGGATTTACATAAAATAAAAGCCGAATTAGCAGAGAAAGTCGTGTCGGCAAGCAAAGCCAATATAACGAATCTGGGTATTATTTCTTCTCTTGGAAAAAATCGTAAGGAAATCGAGCGGAATTATAGTAAAATAGAACTAAATAAGTCTATTGATCAATCAATTGGTGCTGCTATTAAATCAAGTACACATGATAAACGAATTATTTGTATCGGCACATCAACCGGCGGCCCAAGAGCCCTTCAAAAGGTTTTAACAAAGCTCCCAGGAGACCTGAATGCTCCAGTCTTAATTGTCCAGCATATGCCCGCAGGATTTACCAAATCACTGGCCAGCAGGTTGAATGGCTTGTCCGAATTGACTGTAAAGGAAGCTGAAAAAGGGGATATCCTTGAGAAAGGCACAGCATATATTGCTCCTGGTGGATTCCATCTGAAAGTGGGAAGTTCAGGGCGAGATCTGGTGCTTCAGCTGGATCAATCTCCTCCTAAAAACGGACATCGTCCCTCAGTGGATATTATGTTTCAATCTGTGAGTGAATTGATGGGTTTTCGGAAGATAGCAGTTATTATGACTGGAATGGGAGCAGATGGCAGAGAAGGCCTAGCTGCTATAAAAAAAAGCGGGGATGTAATAGCGATTGCTGAATCAAAGGAAACCTCAATTGTTTTTGGGATGCCAAGAGCAGCAATTGAGGCTGGCTTAATAGATGATGTCCAAAATGTTGATCGAATTGCAGAATCCATATTGAAATATGTTTAAAGCCGAGGGGTGCAGGCGCATGGAGATGAACCAATATTTAGAGGTGTTTATTGAAGAAAGTAAGGAGCATTTGCAGGCATGTAATGAACAGCTTCTTAAATTAGAGAAAAAACCCGGAGATATTAAAATTGTTAACGAGATTTTTCGGTCGGCACATACATTAAAAGGCATGTCGGCAACAATGGGATATGAGGATCTCGCAAGCCTTACCCACCAAATGGAGAATGTCCTTGATGCCATCAGAAACAAGAAAATTAAAGTGAATGCAGGAATTCTGGATGTTATTTTTTTGGCTGTCGATGACCTCGAAGCAATGGTTCATTCCATTGCTGAAGGAGGGGACGGCAAAAGAGACGTTTCAAAAGCAGTTGCTAAATTAAAACTGATTGAAATGGGACAAAGCCATGCACAGGCTGAAGCAAAAGCAGAAACTGCTGTGGCACTCGCAGAGCCTTCAGCAGCTGTTAAAAGCACCTATGATGAATTTGAATTGACAGTCATTCAACAATCAAGGGAGCAAGGGTTTGAAACATATGAAATATCGATTGCATTGCGGGAGGATTGTTTACTGAAGGCAGCAAGAGTTTATATGGTTTTTGAAGTGCTGGAGAAAATGGGGGAAGTAATTAAAGCAACACCACCTGTAGAGGAGCTCGAAGAAGAGCAATTTGACCAGGATTTCTCTATCACAATTGTGTCTCAGGAATCCCGGGAGGATATCCAGCAAAAACTATTGAAAGTGTCTGAAGTTGAGAAAGCAAACGTTATGCCGCTATCTCTTGATGACCTGCGCCATCAAGAGCCTGAAAAAGAGGAAGAAGCTCGGCCCCGATCCTCATCTGCAGATTTCAAAGTGGATGAAAGCCTGCCAAGGGAAGAAAAGAAAGCCCCTGCAGCCAAGCAGGCAAGCAATAAAACGATCAGGGTAAATATTGAAAGACTTGATATCCTGATGAATTTGTTTGAAGAACTTGTTATTGACAGGGGACGGCTTGAGCAAATATCCCGGGAAGTAAACAATCAGGAGCTGCATGAGACTGTAGAACACATGTCAAGGATATCGGGTGATTTGCAAAATATTATCCTTAACATGAGAATGGTTCCAATCGAAACAGTATTTAATCGCTTCCCAAGAATGGTAAGACAGCTGGCGAGGGATTTAAATAAAAAAATCAACCTCGAAATTGTCGGTGCAGAGACTGAACTTGATCGGACTGTCATTGATGAAATCGGTGATCCGCTTGTTCATTTAATCCGCAATGCGCTCGATCATGGGGTCGAGACACCTGAAATTCGTAAAGCAAATGGGAAAAGTGAAGAAGGAAGTGTCATTCTAAAAGCTTATCACAGCGGCAATCATGTATTTATTGAAATTGAGGATGATGGTTCCGGCATCAGCAAAGAAAAGGTGATCAGTAAAGCGCTTAAGAACGGCATTATTACTGAACAAGCCGCTGCAGCTTTAACAGACAAGCAGGCTTATGAATTAATATTTGCTTCCGGTTTCTCTACTGCCGAAAAAATATCAGATGTCTCCGGGCGAGGAGTTGGCCTGGATGTTGTGAAAAATACAATCGAATCATTGGGCGGCTCAGTTTCCATTGATTCAAAAGTTGGCCAGGGCTCCATTTTCTCTATTCAGCTTCCGCTAACCTTATCAATCATTTCTGTCATGCTGGTGGAGATAGAAGAAGAAAAATTTGCCATACCCCTTTCCTCCATCATTGAAACAGCCATAATAAAAAAAGGTGATATCCTGAGTGCGCACAACCAGAAAGTGATTGACTTCAGAGGAAAGGTTGTCCCGCTTCTTTCATTGAAAGATATCTTTAATGTTCCTTCGGAGAACCAGGATGGCGAATTTTTATCTGTTGTCATAGTCAGGAAAGGCGAAAAGATGGCTGGGCTGATAGTAGATTCCTTTATCGGCCAGCAAGAGATCGTTTTAAAATCGCTTGGAAATTATCTAACCAATGTATTTGCCATTTCCGGAGCGACCATTCTTGGAGATGGCCAGGTTGCTTTAATTGTAGACTGCAATGCTTTGATTAAATAATGTCATAGTTTATGTGATCCCATATTTACTATTTAAGAGTTTATTTAGTTATTATGCTCTGTTTACTGTAACCAACAGGCAAGTTTAACAGAGCTATCCAGCAAAGGAGTGACCAGAATGACTGAGGCGGCAGTGGCAGATTTTAAATTAATCGTGTTTCAATTGAAAGATAAGGAATATGCTATTCCAGTTAACCAGGTACGTTCGATCGAAAAGGTGCAGTACATAACAAGAGTTCCGCGAACAGCCGGCTTTGTGAAAGGGGTTATAAATCTGCGGGGGGTTGTTACACCAATCATCAGCCTAAGAAGCAGGTTTAACCTTGAGGAGGCCGAGTATACCGACCATACCCGAGTTATAATTACCGTTTTGGATGGTGTGGAGGTAGGCCTGATCGTTGATTCTGCCAATGATGTAATCGATGTATCCGCAGAATCAGTTGAGCCTCCTCCTGAGGTTGTCGGTGCCGAAGAGGCAGATTTTATAAAAGGTGTTACAAAAATTGATAAAAGATTAATGATATTAATAGATTTGGAAAAAGTTCTTAATCCTGATGAACTGGCAATCCAGAGCGAAGCAGAAGGAATGTAAGATGAATTCTATAAAAAAAAATATCAGCTCGATGCATTTGGATATTTTAAAAGAAATCGGCAATATTGGTGCAGGCCATGCTGCGACGGCTCTTTCTACTCTGCTCGATAAAAAAATAGATATGACAGTTCCGGATGTAAGGGTTGTTTCTTTTGAGGAAATGATGGACATGGCCGGGGGTTCAGATAATATAGTGGCCGGGGTATTTCTGAGGATTGAAGGAGATGCGCCAGGCAGCATGTTCTTTGTTCTGCCGCTGAAACAGGCAGAGATATTTATTCAAGCATTGCCTGGCAGCATTGTTTTCAATGCAGAAGAAACGCCTTACAATGAACTTGCTTTATCTGCCCTGCAAGAACTAGGGAATATCCTTTCAGGTTCTTATTTATCTTCCTTATCTGATTTTACGAACCTGTCCCTATTTCCATCTGTGCCCATGCTTAGCATTGATATGGTCGGAGCCATTATCGGCACTGGTTTGCTTGAAATTTCCCAAGTAAGCGATTATGCCATCGTGATCGATACGGCCTTGAACGAAGAAAGTCAATCTGACGGGGATTCCGTTAAAGGCCATTTCTTCCTGCTTCCGGACCCTGAGTCCTTTAAAATCATTTTTAAAGCATTGGGAGTCCCGGATCATGAATAAGCTGCTTGAAACAGTAAAAGTTGGTATAGCAGATATGAATATTGTTAAAACGCCGAATTTAATCAGGACATCAGGATTAGGATCCTGTGTAGGGGTAGTGGTATTTGATCTTGGCTTCGGGATTGCAGGCCTCGCCCATGTGATGCTCCCCGACTCATCTCTTGCAAAAGGAGCAGCCTTTAATTCAGCTAAATATGCCGATACGGCAATCAGGGAACTCGTCAGCCTCATATCAAAGAGCGGCGCGAGGTCTTCCTGTTTAAAAGCAAAGATTGCTGGAGGAGCCCAAATGTTTCAGTTTTCTTCCGGCAGTGATTTAATGAGAATCGGTCCCAGAAACGTGGAAGCTGTGAAAAAGGAGCTGACATTATTAAAGATTGACATTCTCGCAGAAGATGTAGGCGGAAACAGCGGAAGAACCATCGAATTCGACCCGGCAACAGGCAAATTAAATATCCGGACTGTCAATAAAGGTGAATTCATGATTTAAGGGCTGCTAAATAATGGATAGATGAATGCCTGCCTTAGATGGCCAAAATAAATCAGTTTTTTATCCAAAGGCTGTGTCAAAGCCCATTGTTGATTTTGGCATCCTATTGATTGGAGCTTGTCAAAGGGATACCCTGTATGCGCGAGTGCGCCGAGGAGCATCGGACCGCCCGCAGTTCGCTAGCTCTTGGAGCGGAAATCAACAGGCGAATTTAATAGATCTAATCCAGCTCCCGGCTGGTAACTGCTTTCCCGATCACTTATATACCTTGCAGAAAAAGCCTTGGATTATCAGCTGGATAGAGTCTGAGTTTTAATATTGTTAGAGGAAATATTTTGATATAATAGCGATAATTAATAGAAATGGGAACGTTTGAGGAGGATGGCCATGGCAGAGCTAACGATTGAAGAAAATACATACTGGGCTAAATGGGTCGACTCTCGTGATGCTCAAGCGGGGAACTTTCTTGCGAAGAGATATATGCCTCTCGTAAGCTATCATGTGCAGCGAATATCTGTGAACCTTCCTAAAAGTGTTTCAAGAGACGATATACGAAGCCTTGGTATGATGGGATTATACGATGCTTTGGAAAAATTTGATCCTAAGAGAGATTTAAAGTTTGATACATACGCTTCCTTTCGAATCCGGGGTGCGATTTTAGACGGATTAAGAAAAGAAGATTGGCTTCCCCGGAGTACAAGGGAGAAAGCCAAGAAAATTGAAGCGGCTATGGAAAACCTGGAGCAGCGGCTGATGCGAAATGCTACGGTAGGGGAAATTGCCGACGAGGTTCAAATGGGGGAAGAAGAAGTTTATACAGTAATGAACGAACACTTTTATGCAAACGTTTTATCAATCGATGAACAGCCTGGCGATTCTGATGATAAAGAAGGCGGTTCATTTGCCATTAAGGATGACAAAGCAGTTATACCGGAAGAAAAGGTATTGAAAAACGAGATACTGGAAGAAATGGCCGAAAGAATCCTGCAATTGAATGAAAAAGAACAGCTGGTTATCAGTTTATTTTACAAGGAAGAATTAACTTTAACAGAAATAGGCGAAGTGATGGGTTTGTCAACATCGCGAATATCCCAGATTCATTCCAAAGCTATATTTAAGCTCAGACAGTCGCTGGGAAAAGTTTTATAAAACTTGCCCGGCTCCTATCTGCAGAAAGAAGGAATCAGTATGGAAATTCAGTTTCAGATTTTAGTTGATAGAAATCGTTTATCTGCCATGCTGCAGCCCATAGACAGCAATGAAATAAAAGGGATCTCATCAGAAATAATAAAGAACCTTCTTGCCAGGGAGAAAATTACCTTTGGGATAAATGAAGAGGCGATAAAAAGGATTTGCCAGGACCCCCTTTCCGTGCAATATCCTATCATCATCGCCGAAGGGGTTCCTGCAGAAAACGGCAATGATGCGTATTTGCAGAATGAAATCCGCTATGCGGAAAAAACAAAAAGAGAAAAGTTCAACTTCAGAGATGTCCTTCATATTCCTTCTGTACAAAGAGGACAGATTTTAGCGTCCATTATCTCCCCAACACCAGGCACAGCCGGAAAGGATATTTTCGGTCATTCTATCCCCGCAAAGAATGGCAAGCCATTAAGAGTTAAGCCAGGCAAGAATGTAATTTTAAATGGAGAAAAATTTTATTCTTTAATGGATGGCCAGGTAAGCTTCACCTCCAATTTCATCTCTGTGAATCCAATTTTTGAAGTGAACGGGGACCTTGACTTAAAAACTGGGAATATAGACTTTGTAGGGAATGTTTTGATTAGAGGAAATGTCCCGCCGGGCTATGAGATTAAAGCCGGAGGAGATATTATTGTCTACGGCCTCGTAGAAGGTTCCGTGCTCCAGGCAGACGGCAATATAATTGTTTCAGGAGGAATTACCGGCAGCCATAAAGGATCAGTTACATCCCGCGGGAATATTCAGGCAGCTTACCTTAACCAGGCAAATATCAAAGCTGAACATGATATAGTAATAAGAAAGTCAGTACTCCATAGCCAATTGCATGCCGGAGGAGCAATCCGCTGCAGCCAAGCAATGGTGATTGGAGGAAAGCTGGTGTCCGGGTCTGACATTGAAATTAAAGAATCCGGGAATCATTTATTCACTAAGACTGAGCTTTATGCCGGAATGGATGCTGCTTTGGCAGAAAAGGAAAAAGCGCTTATGGATGAAACTCTCATGCTGCGCGATAACCATAAAAAACTCGATAGCATTGAGAAAAAGCTTTTGGAAATAGCCCGATTGATAGGAAGACTGACAGATGACCAAAAATCGATTATCCTCAAACAGCGAACAACTAAGGCCCATATACAAAGTGAACGAAAAAAATTGGCTCAAAAGCTTATAGACCTGGAAAGGGAGAAAGAAGAAAAATTGGGTGCAGCAGTATTAATTCATGAAAGAGTCTTTCCCAATACAGCTTTACATTTCGGGAAATACTCAAAGGTGATTCAGCAAAAAAACAGATGTGTAAAATACTATTTCACAATGGGTGAGATTCGATTTGAGCCGCTTGTCAAAGGGAAATCTGACCTTGATAAAGGATGTGGGCGGGCATGACTCTGAAATCAATCGAGCTGCAGGTTGCGATTCCGAGAACCATTGAAGCCGGAAAGCTTCAGGAGCAGCTCCAGCAAAGAGGCCAGACAATGGGCGGGATTGCGGCTGAAAAAACGCGCAGGGATGAAGAAAAACACCGCAGCACTGTAATAAAACAGGAACAAAAACAAAATGTGAATCTTAGCAAAGAAGATAAAAACAATCGCAAAGGCCGGGACGAACCAGATCAAAAAGAAAAACAAAAAAAAGACAGCAGTAAGGAACAGAGCCACCCATTTAAAGGGCAGCTTATTGATTATAGCGGATAGAGGGATCGTATGACTGGTTTTCTGTTAGCGTTAAGCCTGTTATTGAATATCATGGCACTTTTGGCAATTATCCTGTTGTTTCTCCGGCAAAACAAGCTTATGGAAACGGAGAAAAAACAGGAGAAAATAGTTAATGAAATGGAAGAGGTCATTTCCACTTACCTCGTGCAGATGAAGGAAGAAAACGATGAATTTATTAATAGGGTTTCTCAGCTTAAGATAAATGCATTGACGGAAAAAGCTGAATCGAAAGAGAAAAATGTAAAGGCTCAAAAAATGATAGAAACAAATGATAAGCCTAACCGCCTTGCAAGGGCATCAGCCCTCCAGGCAGTGAAAGCTTATAAAAAAAATAGTGATCAAGCAGATAAACAAATAGAATTAAAAGGTGAATCTGTTTCTGGTTTTGATAGTAAAGCATCAGCAGCGAAAGTGGAAAAACAGAGCGATTCTGAAGCACAGCAGCATCACGCTTCATCACTGCTTGATAACGTTTTGATATTAAAAAAGCAGGGCCTGGCGGAAGACGAAATTGCCAAGATATTAGGTAAAGGCAGAACGGAAATTGCATTAATGCTTAAATTTCGTCAAAATCAGCAAGAATAGCTTGATTGTCAAAAACACTTGTGCTATATTAACAAATGGTGTTAATACACACGCTTATGGATTTAGCCGGATGGTGCTGTACATATGCAGTTGCCGGCTAAAAATGATATGAGCGGAGGAAAAAAAACCATTAGGAGGAAACACAAAATGTCAGTAATTTCAATGAAGCAATTGCTTGAAGCTGGTGTGCATTTCGGACACCAAACTCGCCGCTGGAACCCTAAGATGAAGAAGTACATCTTCACTGAGCGTAACGGCATCTACATCATCGACCTTCAAAAGACTGTTAAGAAGGTAGAAGAAGCTTACAACTTCGTTAAGGAGCTTGCTGGAAACGGCGGTACAATCCTTTTCGTAGGTACTAAGAAACAAGCTCAAGATTCAGTTAAAGAAGAAGCGATCCGTTCTGGTATGTTCTACGTAAACCAGCGCTGGTTGGGCGGAACTTTAACTAACTTTGAAACAATCCAAAAGCGTATTGCACGTTTAAAGGATATCGAAAGAATGTCTGAAGACGGAACTTTCGAAGTTCTTCCTAAAAAAGAAGTTGTTCAATTGAAGAAAGAGCAAGAGCGCTTAGAGAAGTTCTTAGGCGGAATCAAAGACATGAAGAGCCTTCCAGATGCTCTATTCATTATTGATCCTCGCAAAGAGCGCATTGCTGTTGCAGAAGCACATAAATTAAACATTCCTATCGTTGGTATCGTTGACACTAACTGTGATCCGGATGAAATTGATGTTGTAATCCCTGCAAACGATGATGCTATCCGCGCTGTTAAACTATTAACAGGCAAAATGGCTGATGCTATCCTTGAAGCTAAACAAGGTGAAGAAGTTACAACTGCTTAATAGAAAAGCGGAAGCGCCTTTGTGGCGCTGGAGCTGGACAGCTCCAGAGCGCTTTTTCTTTCTTAAAGAAGGTGATAATAGGGAGCACCCTTTATCACCTTTTTTTAAAGAATGGGAAAAGTTTTGTTTTCCATACAGCTATATATGGTAAAGATATAATTACATAACTCATTTTAAGGAGGATCTTATAATGGCAATTACTGCTCAAATGGTTAAAGAACTTCGTGAAAAAACAGGCGCAGGCATGATGGACTGCAAAAAGGCTCTTCAGGAAACTGAAGGCGATATGGAAAAAGCAATCGACTTCCTTCGTGAAAAAGGAATCGCTAAAGCTGCTAAAAAAGGTGACCGCATTGCTGCTGAAGGTCTTACTACAGTTAAAGTGGACGGAAATGAAGCAGTTATCCTTGAAGTAAACTCTGAAACAGACTTCGTTGCTAAGAACGAAGGGTTCCAAACTCTTGTAAAAGAATTAGCTGAGCATTTGCTTGCAAATAAGCCATCTTCTGTTGAAGAAGCAGCTGGCCAAACAATGGCTAACGGTTCTACTTTAGAGTCTCACATCAATACTGCAATCGCTAAAATTGGTGAAAAGCTTTCTCTTCGCCGTTTTGAAATCAAAACAAAAACTGACAACGATGCTTTCGGTGCTTACCTGCACATGGGCGGACGCATTGGTGTGTTAACTGTTCTTGAAGGTACAACTGATGAAGAAGCAGCGAAAGATGTTTCAATGCACATTGCTGCCCTAAACCCTAAATATGTTTCCCGTGATGAAGTATCACAGGAAGAAGTTGAGCGCGAGCGCCAAGTATTAACTCAGCAGGCTCTTAACGAAGGCAAGCCAGAAAATATCGTGGCTAAGATGGTTGAAGGCCGCTTAGGCAAATATTTCGAAGATGTTTGCGTAAACGACCAGGCTTTTGTTAAAAACCCTGATCAAAAAGTTGGAAAATTTGTTGAATCAAAAGGCGGAAAAATCCGTGAGTTCATTCGCTATGAGGTTGGAGAAGGCATCGAAAAGCGTGAAGACAACTTCGCTGAAGAAGTAATGAACCAGGTTAAAAAATAATAGTAATTAAAACAGCGATAACTGCTATGATTCAGGGAACACTTTGTGTTCCCTGTTTTTCAAGAAAAGATTAAAATTGATCTAGTCTTGTGCCTTTCAAAGGCGCTTTAGGTTTCTAATTCTACATATGGAGGTTCTTATGAGCAGCCCTAAATACAAACGCGTGGTCTTAAAATTAAGTGGTGAAGCTTTAGCAGGAGAGCAAGGTTTCGGAATAAATCCTTCTGTAATTAAATCGATTGCTGTTCAGGTCAAGGATCTGGCTGACTTAGGTGTTGAGGTAGCTGTAGTTGTTGGCGGCGGAAACATCTGGCGCGGCAAAATCGGAGAAGAAATGGGGATGGACAGAGCGAATGCCGACTATATGGGCATGCTTGCTACTGTCATGAACTCACTTGCATTACAGGATAGCCTGGAAAATCTCGGCGTAGAAACAAGGGTTCAAACGTCTATTGAAATGAGACAGGTTGCTGAACCATATATCCGCAGAAGAGCGATCCGCCATCTTGAGAAAAAGCGGGTTGTGATCTTTGCTGCGGGAACCGGTAACCCTTACTTCTCGACTGATACAACAGCTGCGTTAAGAGCTGCAGAAATTGAAGCAGAAGTAATTTTGATGGCTAAAAACAATGTGGATGGAGTGTACTCAGCAGACCCTCGCATTGACAAAAATGCCAAGAAATATGACGAGCTTTCCTACCTTGATGTATTGAAGGAAGGTTTGGCTGTCATGGATTCAACAGCATCCTCTTTATGCATGGATAACAATATTCCGTTAATTGTATTTTCAATCATGGAAGCAGGCAATATTAACCGCGCCGTATTGGGTGAAACAATTGGAACAATCGTTAGGGGGAAAAAATAATGCCAAAACAAGTTATTGCAGATACAAAAGAAAGAATGACAAAAGCAATTGCATCTTATACACGTGAGCTTGCAAGTATTCGTGCCGGTAAGGCAAATGCTTCTTTGCTTGATCGAATCACGGTAGATTACTATGGTGCTCCAACACCTGTTAACCAGCTTGCAGGAGTATCTACTCCTGAAGCACGTCTTTTAGTTATTACGCCATATGATAAAACAATTCTTGGCGAAATTGAGAAGGCAATCCTAAAGTCTGATATTGGCTTGAATCCTTCCAATGACGGCAGTGTAATCAGGCTGGCTATTCCTCAGCTGACTGAAGAGCGCCGCAAAGAGCTTGTAAAGGTTGTGAAAAAGGAATCTGAAGAGGCAAAAGTGGCGATCCGCAACGTACGCCGCGATGCCAATGATGATCTTAAAAAGCTTGAAAAAAGTGGGGAAATCACAGAAGATGATCTTCGCGGATTCTCTGAGGATATTCAAAAGCTTACTGATGAACACATCAGCAAGATCGATGCTCTCACAAAGGATAAAGAAAAAGAAATCCTTGAAGTTTAATTAGCCATATATGACGAACCCTCTATCAATAGGGGGTTTTTTTACACTTTGGGAAATGCTTTTAAATAGAGTTTGTAAATAAAATGAATGATAAATAAGGTTGGTTCGCTGAGCATCCTGGAGCGGAAATCAACTACTTCTCACTACTTGTTTAAAAAGCAACAAAGTTTGCGAAAACAGCCTTAGGAAATAACTATACTTATTGAAGCGCGGCTCTTTATGCTGCAGAATAGGAACCTCCCATAAGAGGTTTACCGGCAAATTCTTAATTTTGTTTTGAATACATACTCTTTTATAGAGATATATTTTTTTATTTTTGGTATGATATTAGCATGCGGAAAGAGGGAATATCATAATTTTACCAGTTGAAAATAATCTCTAAAAGATACAATTATTATAAATTAAGCAGGACAGATGTCCGGCTTAGGCGCATTGCGCTTTTCTGATTTATCTTTTATCGGAGGATTAACCTATTTTAAAGGAGCAGTCATATGTTTGATAAAATGAAGTTATGGAAGTCCCAAAACAGTTCTTCCGATCTCCGAGAGAGAGTAGAAAAAATGAAGGAGCTGAAAATTCCTGAACATGTAGCCATTATCATGGACGGGAATGGCAGATGGGCCAAAAAAAGAGCCCTTCCAAGAATTGCGGGGCATCATGAAGGCATGAAGGTTGTACGGAAAATTACAAAGTTTGCCAATGAAATCGGTGTAAAGACCTTAACGTTATATGCCTTCTCAACGGAAAATTGGAAGAGGCCCAAAATGGAAGTTGACTTTCTTATGAAATTGCCTGAGGAATTTTTGGGGACTTTCCTTCCGGAGCTGGTCGAGGAAAATGTGCAGGTGAGAATGATTGGCTATATGGATCACTTGCCTGCCCATACCCGCAATGCAGTCACTAAAGCGATGGAAGAGACAAAAAACAATACTGGGCTGGTATTAAATTTTGCGCTTAATTATGGCAGTAGAGCGGAAATACTTGAAGCTGTCAAGCATGTCTTAAAAGATACCAAAAGTGGTATAATGGATGAAAATGACTTAAATGAAGAGAAGTTTTCATCGTATCTTATGACAAGCGGGCTTAAAGATCCCGATTTGTTAATTCGAACAAGCGGTGAAATCAGGCTTAGTAACTTTATGCTCTGGCAGCTCGCATACACTGAATTTTGGTTTACAGATGTTTTGTGGCCGGATTTTGATGAAGAGCAAATGCTGGAAGCAATTGAGGTATTCCAAAACCGCCAGCGGCGTTTTGGGGGAGTACAATAAAGGTGTTGAAAATTTAATGAAGCAACGAGTAATCACAGCGATCATTTTTGGGGCGGTTTTGATCCCGGTTATTATTTATGGCGGCATGCCGATGATCATACTGGCATATTTGCTGGCGTCAATTGCGCTGTATGAATTATTAAGTATGAGGAAATTAAGTTTGTTCTCTATTCCGGGAATTATTTCTTTATTATTATTATGGGTTTTTCTTTTGCCAAGAGAATTCCAGCCGATCCTCGATGATTTAAATTATACTAAAATTGAGGTAGCCCTTTTTGGGGTGCTGCTATTTTTAACTTATACTGTTGCAACGAAAAATAAGTTTACGTTTGATGATGTAGCATTTTCGATCATGTCTACTTTGTATGTAGGGATAGGATTTTATTATTTTATGGAAACCCGCTTTGCAGACGAAGGCTTGACTTATATCTTTTTTGCTCTTTTCCTTATTTGGGCAACAGATTCAGGTGCCTATTTTATCGGCAAGGCTATGGGCAAGCGCAAGCTATGGCCTGAAATTAGCCCCAATAAAACAGTGGAAGGTTCGCTGGGAGGCGTCATTTGTGCGCTTGCAGTTGCCGTATTGTTTATTATTTTCTCAAATATAGAAGAGTCCCTGCTCGGGCTTTTAATTATTACTGCAATCCTATCTGTATTTGGGCAGATAGGCGACCTGGTTGAATCTGCATTAAAGCGGCATTATGATGTAAAAGACTCTGGAAATATCCTGCCTGGACACGGCGGCATCCTGGACCGCTTTGACAGCTTATTGTTTGTATTGCCATTACTCCATTTTTTTCACTTGCTGTAATAAATAAAGGCTGTTTTCTAAATGGTTGTTGTTTTAAATACATTATGTGAAAAGCTGACAAATAAGGTTGGTTGATTGGAGCGTAAGGTGGAAGACTCCAGCGGGAGGAGTGGGACAGGTGAGACCCCACAGGCGCTGAGCGCCGAGGATGCTCACCGCCCGCCCCGCGGTTCGCTGAGCATCCTGGAGCGGAAATCAACCTAGCCTCACTACTTGTTTAAAAAGCAACAAAGTTTGCGAAAACAGCTAAATTAAAATGAAAGCATCTTTCAGCAATTGAAAGATGGAGATAAGATTTGCTTGTTTTCACAGGAGGAGACTATGAAATATATTAGTTTAATGGGTGCAACAGGTTCAATTGGAATACAAACCCTTGATATAATAAGGGAGCACCCTGAAGATTTTAAGCTTGCGGCGATGTCTGCCGGCAGAAATATAGATTTGGCCAGGAAGATTATCCAGGCTTTTAAGCCGGAGCTTGTTTCAGTTTCAGAAAAAAAATTCGCAGATACTCTTAAAGCTGAGTTCCCTGGCATAACATTTACATATGGACATAATGGTTTGATAGAGGTGGCAGTTTACCCGAAATCAGATATTCTGGTTAATGCAGTATTGGGAAGTGTGGGACTTGATCCGACTTTGCAGGCAATTGAGGAAAAGAAAACAATTGCGATTGCAAACAAAGAAACACTTGTAACAGCCGGTCACCTTGTCATGGAAGCAGCAAAACGGAATGGTGTTCAGCTTCTTCCAGTAGACAGCGAACACTCTGCTATATTCCAATCCTTGCAGGGAGAGAAGGAGAAGAATATTGAAAGGCTCATTTTGACAGCTTCTGGCGGAAGTTTCAGAGACCGTACCCGCAAGGAACTAGAAAATGTTACGGTTGAAGAAGCGCTTAATCATCCAAATTGGTCAATGGGAGCGAAAATTACCATTGATTCTGCCACAATGATGAATAAAGGGCTTGAAGTAATTGAGGCCCATTGGCTCTTTTCCATGGATTACAGCAAAATAGATGTTTTGCTCCACAAGGAAAGCATTATTCATTCTATGGTAGAGTTCCATGACAGCAGCGTTATTGCACAGCTGGGTACCCCGGATATGAGAGTCCCCATACAATATGCACTAACCTATCCTGATAGGCTGCCTCTTCCTTCAGCTAATAGGCTGAACCTTGCTGAAATTGGAAAACTCCATTTTGCAGAAATGGATTTCGGGCGTTTCCGCTGTCTGCAGTTTGCTTATGAAGCTGGCAAAGCCGGCGGTACCATGCCATCCGTACTTAATGCAGCAAATGAAGCTGCTGTTGCTGCCTTCTTAGATGGAAAGATAACATTCTTGCAAATAGAAGACTTCATCGAAAGAGCATTGAGCAACCATGAGAATATCTCCAATCCAAGTCTTGCCCAGATTCAGGAGACAGATTTGGAAACGAGAAAATATGTAAACTCGCTTCTATAAGCTTGAGTTCAAACGCTGAAGCTGCTTCAGGTAAATTTTGAAGCGGAATGAGCGGCTGAAATGGCTGCCATGGATCGTTTTCAGCGAGATTTGAACAACCTCTAAACAAAGGTGGTTAAAACTTGAGTACAGTAATAGCCTTTATCGTTATATTTGGGGCGTTGGTCTTTTTCCATGAACTAGGACATTTAATTTTTGCTAAAAGAGCAGGAATCCTTTGCCGGGAATTTGCTATAGGCTTTGGACCGAAAGTGTTTTCGTTTAAGAAAGATGAAACAGTATATACCATACGCCTTCTTCCAATCGGAGGATTTGTTCGCATGGCCGGAGAAGACCCCGAAATGGTAGAAATCAAGCCCGGATACCGCATAGGTTTAATCCTGGATGTTAACGAAGAAGTAAGTAAGATTATCTTGAATAATAAAGATAAGTATCCAGAAGCAAGAATCATTGAGGTTGAACAAGCTGATATTGAGCATGACCTTGTGATTAAAGGGTATATGGAGGGCGAAGAGGAAGAAATACTCAAAGTGTTTAAGATCAAACCTTCCGCCGTCTTAATTGAAGATGGGGCAGAGACACTGATTGCTCCATATGACCGCCAATTTGCTTCAAAGACATTGGGGCAAAGAACGATGGCGATATTCGCCGGCCCTATGATGAACTTTGTGCTTGCATTTTTCGTATTTGTGTTAATTGCATTATTGCAAGGAATACCAACAAATGAGCCTGCACTTGGCAAACTGACTCCTGATGGGGCAGCCTATGAGGCTGGCCTGAAGGAAGGGGATATTGTCCACAGCGTTGATGGAGCTGAAATTTCAAGCTGGTCTGATGTTGTTGAAATTATCCGTCAAAATCCGAATGAAGAGCTTGAATTCTCGGTCGGCAGAAATGGCGAAGAGCTAACCATTCCGGTTACACCAAAGGTTCAGGATGTTGAAGGAGAAAAAATTGGGATTATCGGTGTTTACAGCCCTATGGAAAAATCCCCGTTAAAGGCCATTACCTACGGAGCAAAAGAAACGTATTTCTGGACAAAAGAAATCTTTATCATGCTTGGAAAACTGGTAACAGGACAGTTCTCAATTGATGCTTTATCAGGTCCTGTAGGCATCTATGTTTCTACAGATACAGTAGCTAAATCAGGTATCTATTACCTGATGAAATGGGCGGGTATTCTGAGCATCAACCTTGGGATTATGAACTTGCTTCCAATCCCTGCGCTTGACGGCGGAAGATTGATGTTCTTTGCTGTTGAAGCTGTAAGAGGTAAACCGATTGACCGTCATAAAGAGGGAATGGTTCACTTTATTGGCTTTGCCCTTTTGATGCTGTTAATGCTTGTGGTCACTTGGAATGATATCCAAAGATTTTTCCTGTAAATTTCACTAAAGTTGCATGAAAAAGAAGGGTAAAGTCTTCGGCCAACCGGGAAGCATCCAATGCCGTTTTACGGTTGGGCAGGGATTGCCCTTCTTTTATTCAAAATAGATTACGTTTGATGCCAGCTGAGCTGGTTTACATATTTGATAATAAAAATAGAGGTGCTATTAAATGAAACAGAGCATGACGCTTATTCCTACTCTTAAAGAAGTACCAGCAGATGCAGAAATACGCAGCCATCAATTATTGCTTAGAGCGGGCTTTATCCGCCAAAATGCAAGCGGAATATACAGCTATATGCCATTGGCTAAGAAAGTCCTGCAAAAGGTTGAAGCGATTATCAGGGAAGAAATGGATAATGCGGGAGCTTCTGAGCTTCTAATGCCAGCTCTTCAGCAGGCTGAATTATGGCAGGAATCGGGGCGCTGGTACACATACGGACCTGAACTTATGAGGATGAGGGACCGCCATGAGCGTGAATTCGCACTGGGTGCTACTCACGAAGAAGTGATAACTAGCCTTGTTCGTGATGCGGTAAAGTCATATAAGAAATTGCCATTGGCGCTTTACCAGATTCAGACCAAATTCCGTGATGAAAAACGCCCTCGATTCGGACTTCTTCGCGGCCGTGAATTTATCATGAAGGATGCATACTCCTTCCATTCTTCAGCGGAAAGCCTTGATGAAATGTATGACAAGCTATTTACAGCTTACTCCAATGTATTTAGACGCTGCGGATTGAATTTCAGAGCGGTTATTGCCGACTCAGGTGCAATGGGCGGTAAAGACACACATGAATTTATGGTCCTATCAGATGTAGGGGAAGACACGATTGCGTATTCTGATACATCGGATTATGCTGCCAATATTGAAATGGCACCAGTCATTGCTGAATATAAGAAGAGTGATGAGAGAGCTAAAGAACTTGAGAAGGTCGCAACAGAAAACCAGAAAACGATTGACGAGGTATCGTCTTTTTTAAACGTTTCAAAAGAGCAATGCATTAAGTCACTTCTTTTTAAAGTGGATGAAAAATATGTTCTTGTTCTTGTGCGCGGAGACCATGAAGTAAATGACATCAAGCTTAAAAATCTGCTTGATGCTTCCGCGGTAGATCTTGCAGGTGCTGAAGAAACAAAGCAAGTGCTAGGATGTGCGGTAGGGTCATTAGGGCCAATCGGTGTAAAAGATATTGATGTCGTTGCCGATCAAGCAGTAGAAGCAATTGTCAATGGAGTTTGCGGCGCCAATGAAGAGGGTGCCCATAACATAAATGTTAATCCAGAACGTGACTTCAAAGTCAGCCAGTATGCAGACCTTCGGTTCATACAAGAGGGGGATCCTTCTCCAGATGGACAAGGAACAATCCAATTTGCCAAGGGTATTGAAGTTGGCCATATTTTTAAGCTGGGTACACGATACAGTGAAGCGATGGAAGCGGCTTACTTAGATGAAAACGGCAGAAGCCAGCCGATGATTATGGGATGCTATGGTATAGGCGTATCGCGGACAATGGCTGCGGTTGCTGAACAATTCAATGATGAAAATGGATTCGTTTGGCCGAATGCGCTTGCACCATATGATCTTCACCTGATTCCTATTAATATGAAGGATGAAGCTCAGGCTGCCCTAGCAGGGGAATTATATTCTACGCTAAAGCAAAATCGCTATGAGGTTTTGATGGATGATCGCCAGGAACGTCCAGGGGTCAAATTTGCAGATTCTGATCTTATCGGTTTGCCAATCCGTATTACTGTTGGCAAAAAGGCTTCAGAAGGCATTGTTGAAGTAAAGGTGAGGAAAACAGGCGACATGCAGGAAATCCATAAAGATCAGCTTGCAGAAAAAATTGCTGAAATAATGTCAGCATTATAAACTGGACTGCTTATGTAATCAGGGCTTAAGCCAGCTGCCCTTTATACAATAGCATTCAATTGCTAATCCTGATAAACGGGTTCCAAAACGGAATCCGTTTTTTCAATCACTAGAAAATAAATGAAGTTTTTTAGCAGAGTCTATATGTTATAATTATGTTCGTCTGTCATTTTTGCTATGGTAATAGCGTATGTGACATTAAAACTTAACTGATATAACAATTAAAAATAGAGAACTAGATTATTAAATGGATGGGAGAGAGAAAGATGAGCGAACCGTCTAGATTCCAGCTCTTGCTCCAGCAGATGCAGCTTACCGAAGATGCCTTTGTCCAACACTTTCATGATGCCCAGATTGAAAGGGTCGTAGTGGAAAGGCAGTCGCGGAAATGGCATTTTTATTTTGTCTTTCCTTGCATTTTGCCTTGCAGTGTCTATAGCCGTTTTACAGATCAGCTGGAAAAGTCATTTTCCCATATTGCAGAAATCTCTTATAGCATTTCTGTGAAAAATCAGGATTTTACTGAAAAGCTTGTCCTTGAATACTGGCACAGCTGCATTCAGGAGATGGATGGCATGGCACCACCGCTAATCAAGCTCTTGAATGAACAAGTTCCTTCTGTACAGGGCAATAAGATTATCATCAAGGTGCGAAATGAGTTGGAAGGACTTTCAATTAAAAAGAAATATGCTGGCACTATTTCAGATGTACTTCAGCTATTTGGGTTTCCGGCATTGGTTATTGATACAGAGGTTTCAGCAGATGGCTCTAATGAAGAATATGAAAAGTTCATGGAGGCAAAACGGAAAGAGGACCAGGAGCGGGGACTACAGGCAGCAATTGAAATGCAAAAGAAAGAAGCTGAAGCAGAATCAGCTGATCATTCAGCTCCTAAGGGCCCTCTAACGATCGGTCTTACGATTAAAGATGATGCGGATTACCGCAAATTGATCGATATAGTAGACGAAGAGCGGCGCGTAGCGATTGAAGGATACATTTTTGCCGCCGAAACAAGAGAGCTCCGGAGCGGCAGAACACTATTAACTTTTAAAGTTACTGACTACACCAGTTCTATTCTCGTAAAGATGTTCTCACGTGACAAAGAGGATGCAGCCCTTTTCCAGCATGTTCAAAAAGGCATGTGGGTTAAGGTGCGCGGCAGCATACAGAATGATACCTTTGTCCGTGACCTGGTCATGATTGGCAATGATATCAATGAAATTAAGCCAATTCAAAGGCAGGATACTGCTCCTGCAGATGAAAAAAGGGTGGAACTGCACCTTCATACCCCAATGAGCCAGATGGATGCCGTGTCATCCGTGAGCGCATTGGTTTCTCAAGCAAAAAAATGGGGGCATAAAGCAGTAGCCATTACAGACCACGCAGTAGCCCAATCATTCCCTGAAGCATACGGTGCAGGGAAAAAGAATGACATCAAAATTCTATATGGAATCGAAGCGAACCTTGTTGATGATGGTGTGCCGATTGCTTATAATGACGCACATCGCAAACTAACTGAAGATACCTATGTGGTTTTTGACGTTGAAACAACAGGTTTATCAGCCGTTTACGATACCATTATCGAGCTTGCGGCTGTAAAGATACATGATGGTGAAATCATTGACCGGTTTGAGTCTTTTGCAAATCCTCATCATCCGCTGTCCGCCACAACCATTAATTTGACAGGAATAACAGATGATCTGGTTGAAAATGCACCGGAAGTTGAAGAGGTTCTGCAAAAATTCCATGAGTGGGCAGGGGATGCAGTTTTGGTAGCCCATAACGCCTCATTCGATATGGGATTCCTGAATGTCGGCTATAAAAAGATTGGCATAGGGAAGGCGCCTAATCCTGTTATTGATACGCTGGAGCTTGCCCGTTTTTTATATCCGGACATGAAAAATCATCGTCTGAATACACTGGCGAAAAAGTTTGACGTTGAACTTACCCAGCACCACCGCGCTATCTACGATGCCGAAGCTACAGGTTATCTGCTTCTAAAAATGCTGAAGCATGCAGATGAAAAAGGGATCAAATTCCATGATCAATTTAATGATAATATGGGCCAGGGAAATGCTTATCAGCGGGCAAGACCATACCATTGCACTTTGCTTGCTCAAACAGAAACAGGCCTGAAAAATCTTTTCAAGCTTGTATCGATTGCTCATATGGAGTACTTTTACAGAGTTCCCCGTATACCAAGATCTGTACTGCAAAAGCATCGTGAAGGAATTCTGGTTGGATCCGCCTGTGACAAAGGTGAAGTTTTTGAAGGCATGATGCAGAAATCGCCAGATGAAGTGGAAGATACGGCACAATTCTATGATTATCTTGAAGTCCATCCGAAAGAAGTATATGCCCATCTTCTGGAGCTTGAACTGGTAAGAGATGAAAAAGCGCTGGAGGAGATCATCGGCAATATTGTGAAGCTTGGGGACAAGCTGGGACTTCCGGTAGTGGCTACAGGAAATGTACATTATCTTAACCCTAATGATAAAATCTACCGAAAGATTCTCGTTAATTCCCAGGGAGGAGCTAATCCGCTGAACCGCCATAAGTTGCCTGATGTTCACTTCAGGTCAACAAATGAAATGCTCGACGCCTTCTCTTTCCTCGGAAAAGAAAAAGCGAAGGAAATAGTAGTAGAAAATACCAATAAAATTGCCGATATGATTGATGAGATAAAACCGATCAAGGATGATCTGTATACACCTAAAATCGAAGGCGCAGATGAAGAAATGCGCAGCATGAGTTATGGAATGGCCAGAAAAATTTATGGAGATCAGCTTCCGGAAATTGTGGAAGCCCGCCTGGAAAAAGAGCTGAAGAGTATTATCGGCCATGGCTTTGCCGTTATTTATCTGATTTCACACAAGCTTGTAAAAAAATCACTGGATGATGGATATCTCGTTGGTTCTCGTGGATCTGTCGGATCATCGTTTGTCGCAACCATGACGGAAATTACTGAAGTGAACCCCCTGCCTCCGCATTACGTCTGCCCGGAATGCAAAACATCCGAGTTTTTCAACGACGGTTCAGTAGGATCAGGCTTTGACTTGCCTGATAAGGATTGTCCGAATTGCGGTGCAACATATAAAAAAGATGGACATGATATCCCATTTGAAACCTTCCTTGGGTTTAAAGGGGACAAAGTTCCTGATATTGACTTGAACTTCTCGGGCGAGTATCAGCCGAGAGCCCATAACTATACAAAAGTGCTGTTCGGGGAAGATTATGTCTATCGTGCAGGAACAATAGGAACTGTTGCAGATAAGACAGCTTACGGATATGTAAAAGCTTATCAGCAGGATAACAACCTGCAAATAAGGGGAGCGGAAATTGATAGGCTGGCTTCAGGCTGTACCGGAGTAAAACGGACTACGGGACAGCATCCAGGCGGTATTATCGTTGTTCCAGATTACATGGATATCTACGATTTCTCGCCAATCCAGTTCCCTGCAGATGATCGGACATCCGAATGGAAAACAACTCACTTTGACTTCCACTCCATTCACGATAATCTTCTGAAACTGGATATACTTGGACACGATGATCCGACGGTCATCAGGATGCTGCAGGATCTTAGCGGCATTGATCCAAAAACAATTCCTACTGACGATCCTGAAGTGATGAAGATTTTTAGCGGGCCAGAATCCCTCGGGGTTACGGAAGAGCAAATTATGTGCAAAACGGGAACCTTAGGAATACCAGAGTTTGGTACACGGTTTGTCCGCCAAATGCTTGAAGATACAAAACCGAACACTTTCTCAGAACTTGTTCAGATTTCTGGCCTGTCTCATGGTACTGATGTATGGCTTGGCAATGCCCAGGAATTGATTCATAACAACATCTGTAATCTGAGTGAAGTTATCGGCTGTCGTGATGATATAATGGTTTATTTAATCTATCAGGGACTCGAGCCTGCATTTGCTTTTAAAATAATGGAATCAGTTCGTAAGGGTAAAGGCCTGAGCGATGAAATGGAAGCAGAAATGAGAAAGAATGAAGTGCCGGAATGGTATATTGATTCCTGTAAAAAGATAAAATACATGTTCCCTAAAGCCCATGCCGCAGCCTATGTATTGATGGCGGTAAGGATCGCATATTTTAAGGTCCACCATCCCCTTATGTACTACGCTGCATACTTCACTGTCCGCGCAGAAGATTTTGATGTAGATGCCATGGTTAAGGGTTCACAGGCAATCCGGGCTCTCATTGATGAAATCAATGCAAAGGGGCTTGATGCCTCAACAAAAGAAAAGAACCTTTTAACAGTAATGGAACTGGCCCTGGAAATGAATGAAAGAGGATTTAACTTCCAGAAGGTAGACTTATACAGGTCAAGCGCCAATGAGTTTATTATCGATGGAAACTCCTTAATCCCGCCTTTTAACTCAATTCCAGGCCTGGGAACGAATGCGGCCTTCAATATTGTTAAAGCAAGAGAGGAAGGAGAGTTCCTTTCCAAAGAAGATTTGCAGCAGCGCGGTAAAGTATCTAAGACCATTATTGAGTATTTAGATAATCACGGTTGCCTGGAATCACTTCCTGATCAAAACCAGCTGTCTCTTTTCTAGTTTAAAGAACAGCAGAAAATGGGATTGGCATGGTCTAAACCCTTGTGCTGACAGCTATTCCATTTGCATAAAAAATTTGGTTATGGTATAGTTTTATTGGAAATACTAAGAATAACTCTCGCAAAAGGAAGAGTGGGGCAACCCACTCTTTCGTGTTGTGTACGGTTTTTTCCTGAATATCTAATTAAAATTTTGAAAAAACAAGAGCTAAGAATCCAAGTTAAAGGAGGGAAATGAATGAGCAAAGTGACTGAAACGGTAGAAGAATTAGTCACCCCTATAGTGGATGAGCTTCATTTAGAATTAGTCGACATTGAATATGTAAAAGAAGGGAAAGACTGGTTCCTTCGCGTATTTATTGATAAAGAAACTGGTGTTGATATTGAGGAATGTGGAGTAGTAAGCGAAAGGCTAAGTGAAAAGCTGGATGCTGCAGATCCGATTCCTTACAACTATTTCTTGGAAGTTTCATCGCCGGGAGCTGAACGCCCTCTAAAGAAAGAACAGGATTTTGTGAAAGCAATCGGCAAAAATGTTTTCATTAAAACATACGAACCGATTGATGGAGAAAAGACGTTCGAAGGTGTTTTAACACAATTTGACGGTGAGACCGTAACCGTTGAAGTTAAAATTAAAACCCGAAAGAAAAGTGTGGAAATTCCTTATGAGAAGGTAGCCAATGCCCGTTTAGCCGTTGTCTTTTAAGACGGCCTATTGCGGGCTTGCTTATTAATAAGCGGTGTTAAAGAGCTTTGATGATTTTGGCACCAGGTTGATTGGAGCGGAAATCACAGCCAAGCTTAACAGAGCCGTTAATTAAGCTGATTAGCTATACGGCACCTTGGGACTTCGCTTTTTCCGACCATTTTTAAAAGAGAAATAAAGGGGGATATAAATCTCATGAGCAGTGAACTTTTGGATGCTCTGACATTGCTTGAGAAAGAAAAAGGCATTTCTCGCGATGTGATTATCGAAGCAATTGAAGCGGCATTGGTGTCAGCCTACCGCAGAAACTTTAACCAGGCGCAAAATGTGCGTATCGATTTAAACCTTGGAAATGGAACAATGAGAGTATTTGCCCGCAAAGAAGTAGTAGACGAAGTGTTTGATCCACGTCTTGAAATCTCTGTGGAAGACGCTCAAAAAATCAATCCTAACTACCAGGTGGAAGATGTTGTAGAAATGGAGGTAACACCTAAGGATTTTGGGCGCATTGCTGCCCAGACTGCCAAGCAGGTCGTTACACAGCGTGTCCGTGAAGCGGAAAGAGGCATCATTTATTCTGAATTTATTGACCGTGAAGAAGATATCATGACGGGAATTGTCCAGCGTACAGATCCTAAGTTCATCTATGTGAGTCTTGGCAAGATTGAAGCGATCCTTCCTGCTAATGAACAAATGCCAAATGAGCACTACAAGCCCCATGACCGCATTAAAGTCTTTATCACAAAAGTAGAAAAAACAACAAAGGGACCGCAAATCTTTGTAAGCAGAACACATCCTGGATTGCTAAAAAGATTATTTGAAATTGAAGTTCCTGAAATCTATGATGGAACGGTAGAAATCAAGTCTGTTGCCCGTGAAGCTGGTGACCGTTCCAAGATCTCTGTTCATTCTGACAATGAAGAAGTGGATCCGGTAGGTTCTTGTGTAGGGCCTAAAGGAACGCGTGTCCAGGCGGTAGTAAACGAGCTAAAGGGCGAAAAAATTGATATTGTTAAATGGTCCTCAGATCCTGTCGTATTTGTTGCCAATGCGTTAAGCCCTTCAAAAGTGCTTGATGTTATTGTGAATGAAGATGACAAAGCGACAACTGTTGTCGTACCTGATTACCAGCTTTCATTGGCGATCGGCAAGCGGGGCCAAAATGCAAGGCTGGCAGCTAAACTTACAGGCTGGAAGATTGACATCAAATCAGAAACAGAGGCTCGCGAATCGGGGATTTATCCGCGTGAAGAAACATTGTTGAATTTTGACAATGATGACTATGAAAACGAAGAGTATGATCGTAATGCAGACTTCGCTTTTCAGGAAGACCTTTTAGAGGATAAAGAATAGGGAAAGAGGTGAATGATCGTGAACAGCCGTAAAAAAGTTCCTTTGCGAAAATGTGTCGCTACCGGTGAAATGAGACCGAAAAAAGAACTCGTTCGCATCGTTCGCTCCAAAGAAGGAGAAGTTTCTGTAGACCCTACCGGGAAAAAATCAGGGCGCGGCGCTTATCTTTCAAAAGAAAAGGAAGCAGTGTTACTAGCCAAAAAGAAGAATATCTTAGCCAATCAATTAGAAGTTTCCATAGATGAATCTATTTATGAAGAACTCTTGGAGTTAATAGAGAAGGAGAAACGGCAATCCAAATGAACTCAACTAAATGGATGTCATTGCTTGGCTTAGCCAATCGGGCACGGAAAATTTCTTCGGGAGAAGAGCTTGCTGTTAAAGATATCAAAAACGGCAAAGCAAAGCTTGTTTTGCTGTCTGCAGATGCATCCGCAAATACGGCAAAAAAGGTTACAGATAAATGTAAATCATACGGGGTTCCATATAAGCTGATTGAAAACCGGGATATGCTCGGCCAAGCTATAGGGAAAGAAGCCCGCGTTGTTGTGGCAGTATTAGATGCCGGATTTGCAAAAAAGCTGTTAACGTTGCTCGATTAATACTAGCGGGGGTGTAAGTATGAGTAAAATGCGCGTTTATGAATATGCAAAAAAACATAACATTTCAAGCAAGGATGTTATTACTAAATTAAAAGACATGAATATTGAGGTTTCAAACCATATGACAACAATTGAGCCGGCTGCTGTACAAAAGCTTGACGGCATCTTCAGCAAAAAAGATGGCCAGCAGCCTCAAAACCAGCAAAAACAGCAAGGGAGTCCAAAACCGGCTTCAAATAAGACTGATGATAAAAATACATCGGGCCAAAAAGGAAAGCCTCAAACTAAATCAGGTGAAGGAAAAAGCCAGGGACAGGGCAGCCAGTCCAATAAAAACTTCTCCGGCAACAACCGAGGCAATAACAACAATAATAGAAACAATAATAACAACAGAAATAATAACAGAAACAACAATAAGAACAAAAATAACAAAGGCAAACAACAGCAGACTCAGGCAGCCCCTGCTCCTAAGAAAGTGAAGGAGCTTCCTTCAAAAATTACTTTCAGCGAATCACTGACTGTAGCGGAACTGGCAAAGAAGCTGCACCGCGAACCTTCGGAAATTATTAAAAAGCTATTCATGCTTGGCGTTATGGCAACCATTAACCAGGAACTTGACAAAGATGCTATCGAATTGATTGCTGGTGAATATGGGGTTGAAGTAGAAGAAGAAGTATTAGTTGATACAACTGATCTTGAAGTATACTTCACAGAAGATGAGGATGCGGAGTTAATTGAACGTCCATCTGTTGTTACAATTATGGGCCACGTTGACCATGGTAAAACAACTTTGCTTGACTCCATTCGCAATACAAAGGTAACTGCGGGTGAAGCCGGAGGTATCACCCAGCATATTGGTGCTTACCAGGTTGAAGAAAATGGCAAAAAGATTACATTCCTAGATACACCAGGACATGCTGCATTTACAACAATGCGTGCCCGCGGTGCAAAAATCACTGATATTACGATTCTTGTTGTTGCTGCGGATGACGGTGTAATGCCTCAGACAGTTGAAGCGATCAACCATGCCAAAGCAGCTGAAGTGCCAATTATCGTCGCAGTAAACAAAATGGATAAAGAAGGAGCAAATCCAGACCGCGTTATGCAGGAATTGACTGAGCACGGACTTGTACCTGAAGCATGGGGCGGAGACACTATCTTTGTTCCGATTTCAGCTATTAAGGGCGAGGGAATTGATGAGCTTCTTGAAATGATCTTGCTTGTAGGTGAAGTAGAGGAGTACAAAGCTAACCCAGACCGCAATGCAGTTGGAACTGTTATCGAAGCACAGCTTGACAAAGGCCGCGGTTCAGTAGCTACACTCCTTGTACAGAACGGTACATTGAAGGTTGGGGACCCGATTGTTGTCGGAAACACATTTGGCCGTGTTCGTGCAATGGTGAATGATCTTGGCCGCCGGGTTAAAACTGCCGGACCTTCTACACCTGTAGAAATCACAGGGCTAAATGATGTACCGCAGGCAGGTGACCGATTTGTTGTCCTTGATGATGAAAAGACAGCCCGCCAGGTTGGTGAAGCTCGTGCGTCACAAGCATTACAGGCACAGCGCAACGAAAAAACCCGCGTAAGTCTTGATAACTTGTTTGAACACATGAAACAAGGGGAAATGAAAGACTTAAACATCGTCGTAAAAGCCGATGTTCAAGGTTCTGCTGAAGCTTTAACAGCTGCCCTAAATAAAATCGATGTTGAAGGTGTAAATGTACGTATCCTTCACACTGGTGTGGGTGCCATTAATGAGTCCGATATCACATTGGCTGCAGCCTTCAATGCCATTGTAATTGGATTTAACGTCCGTCCTGACAATAATGCGAAACGTGCAGCAGAAGCAGAAGACGTCGATATCCGCTTGCACCGCATTATTTACAAAGTTATTGAGGAGATTGAACTGGCGATGCAGGGTATGCTTGACCCTGAGTTCGAAGAGAAAATCATTGGGCAAGCTGAAGTCCGCCAGACTTTCAAAGTTTCCAAAATCGGTACAATTGCCGGTTCGTATGTCACAGATGGAAAGATTACGCGTGACAGCGGTGTCCGTCTAATTCGCGATGGTGTAGTTATTTTCGAAGGGGAAGTAGATGCACTTAAGCGATTCAAAGATGACGCTAAAGAAGTTGCACAGGGATATGAGTGCGGTATTACCATTAAAAACTACAATGACTTAAAAGAAGGCGACGTTATCGAAGCATATATTATGCAGGAAGTGGAACGTTAATGGTAATTGGCCTTGCAGCCTGTGAATGTATGATTTATGACACACATTCATTAAAAGAAAAACGAGCTGTTTTGCAGCGGATACTTACCCGCTTAAAACAAAGATACAATGTCTCTGTATCCGAGGTGGATTACCAGGATCTATGGCAAAGAACGAAAATTGCCATTGTGGCTGTTTCGTCCAACCAGGTTTCTACGGAACATGAGCTGCAAAATGCGCTGAAAATGATTGATTCGTTCCCTGAAATTGAACGGACCATTACTGATTTAGAGTGGCTTTAAGAAGAGGTGAAATAGAAATGAGCCTTAGAGCAAATCGAGTTGGAGAACAAATGAAGAAAGAACTGGGCGAAATTATCGGCCGGAAAATAAAGGATCCGCGGGTTGGATTTGTAACGGTAACTGATGTTCAAGTTACCGGTGACCTCCAGCAGGCAACAGTATTTATCTCTGTTTTGGGTGATGAGGAGCAGAGAGAAAATACACTTCGCGGACTGGCTAAAGCAAAAGGCTTTATCCGATCAGAAATCGGCCAGAGAATTCGGCTTCGAAAAACACCGGAAATCCTATTTGAATTTGATGAATCCATTGACTACGGTAACCGTATTGAGTCATTGCTTCATCAGATACAGGATGAAGGCCGTTCCAAAGACGAAGATTCCGCCAAAGACGAAGAATAATCTTTAATGGATAGACATTAGTCTATCCATTTTTTTCTAAAATGAGGTGATACATAATGGAAGGGATTTTACCGCTGTATAAACCAAAAGGAATGACATCCCATGATTGTGTCTTCAGGCTGCGCAAGATTTTAAGGATGAAAAAAATCGGTCATACCGGAACACTCGATCCGGATGTAACTGGCGTTCTTCCCATTTGTCTTGGCAGGGCAACGAAGGTGGCAGAGTACATAACAGATGCAGGGAAGTCTTATGAAGGTGAAGTAACGATTGGCTTTTCCACTACAACGGAAGATGCATCAGGTGAAGTGGTGGAGCAGAAAGATGTAAATGCACCAATTACCCGAGAACAAATACTGGCTGTATTGAGAAACCTAACTGGGGAAATTACACAGACGCCGCCAATGTTTTCAGCTGTTAAAATAAATGGCAAAAGGCTATATGAATATGCAAGACAGGGAATTGAAGTAGAAAGGCCCTCAAGGCAAGTCCATATTTATTCGATTGAGCTTTTGGATGACAGAGCTAATTTTACAGGTAAGAACATCACCTTCCGGTTCCGTGTGGCCTGCAGCAAAGGGACATATATCCGGACACTCGCTGTCATGATCGGAAGGGAACTTGGTTACCCGGCACATATGTCAGAGCTTGTGAGAATAAAGTCTGCAGCTCTTACACTGGAAGATTGCCTAACTTTTGAAGAGATTGAAGATCGGGTGGAAAAAGGAAATTTTACCGAGGTTCTCCGGCCTATGGAAGCCGCGCTTTCTCATTTGCCGAAATTTCAAATAAGTGGTAAAGTAGCAGAGAAAGTGAAAAATGGGGCAGTATTAACTATCCCGGATCATTTGCTTGACACCAAAGGCCCAATAGCCATTGAAACGCTTGACGGCTTTGTATTAGCTATATATGAACATCACCCTAGGAAACCGGGTTTGATGAAGCCTGTAAAAGTGTTAAGAAATGATATTTAAAGTCCTTGTGTAAAAAGAGGGTCTTTTTGGGCGTTCTTAAAGGTCTAGGCTCTGTAGAGAAAAGGTGAAATTAAAGCATGGAAGTAATTCATATTCAGCATCCCCATAATATAGAAAAGAATAACATGCCTGAGATGGCAATAGCACTTGGATATTTTGATGGAGTGCACCGCGGTCACCAAAAAGTCATTCTCCAAGCTAAAGCAATTGCTGGACAAAAAGGTTTAAAAAGTGCGGCTATGACATTTGATCCCCATCCTTCAGTGGTATTGGGAAAAAGTGTTCAGCATGTAGAATATATTACGCCTCTCCAGGATAAAATCAGCATAATGGCAAATTTGGGCATCGACTATTTATTTGTCGTCCGTTTTACAAGAGAATTTGCCAATCTTTTGCCGCAGGAATTCGTGGATCACTATTTGATCGCCCTTAATGCAAAACATGTGGTTGCAGGCTTTGATTATTCATATGGCCGCATGGGCCGCGGTACAATGGAAACACTTTTGTTTCATTCAAGAGGCCAATTCGAATATTCTGTTATAGAAAAGCTTTCCAATGGAGATGAAAAAATAAGCTCCACTCTTATACGAAAATACATCCGGGAAGGGAAAACAGATGAACTTCCGGAGCTTTTAGGGAGGCATTATGCGACTTCCGGAGTGGTCGTCCATGGCGATAAAAGAGGGCGGACAATCGGTTTTCCAACCGCGAATATCGACCTTTTAGATGAATATATCCTACCGCCGGTCGGTGTATACTCCGTAAGGCTATTAACGGACGGCAAATGGCATGAAGGTGTATGCAATGTTGGCTATAAACCCACCTTCAATAAAGAAAAAGAGGACAAGCCATCTGTTGAAGTCCATATATTTGATTTCTCGGAAGATATTTATGGCCGAAAAGTTACAGTTGAATGGCATAAGCATCTGAGAAGCGAGCAAAAATTTTCGGGTGTTCAGGAATTGATCGGCCAAATCGGAAAAGATAAACAGCAGGCAATGCAATATTTTGAGAAAAACAGGGTTTAGCCTTGCTTTTTGTCACAAAAAGTTGTATTCTTAGTAACGTACCAAATGAACCTTTGCTTGGCAAGTCGAGTCACCGACGCTTGCTCAGTAACAGGGGATTGAAAAATTAGGAGGTGAACCGGATGGCAATCACTAAAGAACGTAAAAATGAGCTAATCAATGAGTTCAAAACTCATGAAAGCGACACTGGATCTCCAGAAGTTCAAATCGCTGTCCTTACTGAAGAAATCAACAATTTGAACGACCATTTACGTACTCATAAGAAAGACCACCATTCACGTCGCGGTCTTTTGAAAATGGTTGGTAAGCGTCGTAACCTATTGACTTACCTTCGTAACAAAGATGTTGCGCGTTACCGTGAGTTAATCAATAAGCTTGGCTTACGTCGATAATCAACAGAAGCGGGATTTTTTCCCGCTTTTTTATTAGCTTAAAAAGTTGAATTTTGTTCCAAATCATGTGCTTTTTACTAGTACTACCCAGCTTCACAAGCAAGGCTTTGACATATTTTCTTCACAAGGCTAATAGCGTTTGCTTTTAGGAGTAGGCGCCATCGGCTCAAGGGACATACCGCCGATAGGCGGGGGTCATACGCTTTTCTTTTTGTACATACATAATCTATTCTTATTTTAGCGGACGGGAAAACTGTGCATACTATAATATGCATATTTTATTTATGATTTAAGAGCATCTAATGCTTTTCTATATAAAAAACTAAATCTGCTGCAGGTACAGTTCAGATTATAGTTGGCTATTTAGCATAGGCGGGTAACATTAGCAGAAGGACTTCAAGTGCTTTTGCAGGATTACCGGAAGCCAATGCAGGATAAATAATGATTGAATAGGCCAGGCAGATGAGACGCCGGTCTTCAAGTGAATTGCAGAGAGGGGTAAAAATATGGGACAAGATAAACATGTCTACAGCCTGGACTGGGCTGGGCGCAAATTGACCGTTGAAATTGGCCAGCTGGCTAAGCAGGCTAACGGTGCTGCTTTAGTGCGCTATGGAGATACTGTAGTTCTTAGTACGGCTACAGCATCAAAAGAACCGAAAAACCTGGATTTCTTTCCACTGACAGTGAATTATGAGGAACGTTTATATGCGGTAGGTAAAATCCCAGGCGGTTTTATTAAGAGAGAGGGCCGTCCAAGCGAGAAAGCGATTTTGGCTAGCCGCTTAATTGACAGGCCGATCAGACCATTATTTGCTGACGGATTCAGAAATGACGTACAAGTAGTCAGCATGGTCATGAGTGTAGACCAAAACTGTTCATCCGAAATGGCTGCAATGTTTGGGTCGTCATTGGCGCTTTGCGTTTCTGATATACCCTTCGGAGGACCGATTGCCGGAGTAAGTGTCGGCCGTATTGATGGCGAATTCATCATCAATCCATCTGTGGACCAGGCAGAAAAGAGCGACATCAGTCTTGTTGTTGCCGGAACAAAGGATGCGATCAACATGGTTGAAGCTGGTGCGGAAGAAGTGCCGGAAGAAATTATGCTTGAAGCCATCATGTTTGGCCATGAAGAAATTAAACGTCTGATCGCATTCCAGGAAGAGATTGCAGCTGAGATTGGCAAAGAGAAAATGGAAGTAGTTTTATATCAGGTTGATCAGGACCTTGAGGCTGAAGTGCGCGGCATCTGTGAAAAGGATATGATTGCTGCCATCCAAGTGCAGGAAAAACATGCGCGTGAAGCAGCCATAAAAGCTGTAAAAGAAGAAATTACAGCTAAATATGAAGCTGAAGAAGCGGATGACGACAAGCTTAAGCAAATCAAGCAAATTCTTGATAAAATTGTAAAAGCAGAAGTGCGCCGTTTAATTACTGAAGATAAAGTACGCCCTGATGGCCGAGGCCTGGATGTAATCCGCCCGCTATCTTCTGAAGTTGACTTGCTTCCTCGTACTCATGGCTCGGGATTATTCACGCGCGGACAAACACAGGCCCTGAGCATTTGTACATTGGGTGCACTTGGAGACGTTCAGATTCTGGATGGTTTGGGAATTGAAGAAGAAAAGAGATTTATGCACCACTATAATTTCCCTAACTTCAGTGTGGGTGAGACAGGTCCAATTAGAGGACCGGGCCGCCGTGAAATTGGACATGGCGCTCTGGGTGAGCGTGCATTAGAACCGATTATTCCATCTGAGAAAGACTTCCCATATACGATCCGACTTGTTTCGGAAGTATTGGAATCAAACGGTTCAACATCCCAGGCAAGTATTTGTGCAAGTACTTTGGCGATGATGGATGCAGGTGTTCCAATTAAAGCCCCAGTAGCGGGTATTGCAATGGGACTTATTAAATCAGGAGAGCATTACTCCATTTTAACTGATATCCAGGGTATGGAAGACCACCTTGGCGACATGGACTTCAAAGTTGCAGGTACTTCCAAGGGTGTAACTGCCCTTCAAATGGATATTAAAATTGAAGGCCTGTCCCGTGAAATCCTTGAGGAAGCACTGCAACAGGCGAAAAAAGGCCGAATGCAGATTCTTGACTCCATGCTGAGCACGATTGAACAGCCGAGAAAAGAGCTTTCCGAATATGCTCCTAAGATCTTAATGATGTCAATTAATCCTGATAAGATCCGTGATGTTATTGGACCAAGCGGCAAGCAAATCAATAAGATCATCGAAGAAACAGGCGTTAAAATCGATATCGAGCAGGATGGAACTGTGTTCATTTCTTCAGTAGACGAAGCGATGAACCAAAAAGCGAAAAAAATCATCGAAGATCTCGTACGTGAAGTTGAAGTTGGACAAATGTACCTTGGCAAGGTAAAACGAATAGAAAAATTTGGTGCATTTGTTGAAATCTTCGCTGGAAAAGACGGATTAGTCCACATTTCCGAACTAGCTGAAGAGCGCGTTGGAAAAGTGGAAGACGTGTTATCCATTGGTGACGAACTTCTTGTAAAAGTAACTGAAATTGATAAGCAGGGCCGCGTAAACCTTTCCCGCAAAGCGGTATTGCGTGAACAGCGTGAGCAAAAGGAAAAAGCTCAGCAGTAATAGAGAAAAGCGGAAGAAGCTGCTTCCAGCTGAAATTCCAATAAAGCCAGGGGAAACCCTGGCTTTTTACATATTTAAATTCTTTAGGATTGATCTAATACATATCTTTGCGAAACCCATTCGTTCTACCTTGTCCCTTCAAATCATAATATGAAATGAAGGAGGCATGCAGAATGAGAAAGTTTATCCATATTGGTATTATGTTTGTTATCGCATTCGTGTTTGTCAATAACCCGCTTACAGATCAATACGTTGCAGGATTGAAAGAGAATTCGGGGGCAGTGACGGTGTCAAAGCCTCAGGACTCTCTTTATGATGATATAGAGGCTAAAGCAGCCGAATACAGCATACCTGCCCAGGATGCAAAAATAGATCCCGTCTGGAAAGCCATACCAGGCTACAACGGAATAGAGGTAGATGTTAAGGCATCCTATAAAAAGATGAAGGCAGGGAAAAAGTTTAACGAAGAAAAGCTTGTTTTTAAACAGGTAGAACCTAAAGTAAAGTTAAGCGATCTCCCCCCGGCACCTGTATATAAAGGCCATCCTGATAAACCAATGGTGAGTTTTATTATTAATGTTGCATGGGGAAACGAATACTTATCTGGAATGCTTGCCACATTGAAAAGACATAATGTATCTGCGAGTTTTTTTCTCGAAGGAAGATGGGTAAAGAATAATCCGGAGCTTGCCAGACTGATCATGGATGCCGGCCATGAAGTTGGCAATCACTCATATACTCATCCAGATATGAAAGTGATATCTTCTGCAAAAGCAAGGGAAGAAATCCAGAAGACGAACGATGTGATTGAAGCGACCATGGCTGAAAATACGCGTAAGCAGATTACATGGTTTGCCCCGCCAAGCGGGAGCTATAGAGACGAAATTGTCAAAATTGCGGCACAAGAGAACCTCGGGACGGTTATGTGGACAGTTGATACAGTAGATTGGAAAAAGCCATCGCCAGAGCAGCTAATTAATCGGGTTTTAAGCAAGGTTCATAATGGCGCATTAATTTTAATGCATCCGACTGATTCGACTGAAAAATCGCTGGATCAATTAATCATGGGTCTAAAGCAGAAGAATCTCCAAATTGGGACGGTTTCTGAACTATTAAGTGAAAATAGAATCCAAAATCGGGAAAATAATAATCAGGGTTTTGGAAAAAATAACAATAATGATATAAACTAATGGAAGCGTATGTCTAGGGTTTCAGAACAGGAGGAATTTATTTGATAAAGAAATATACTTGCCAAAACGGAGTAAGAGTCGTACTAGAAAATATTCCAACCGTGCGTTCCGTGGCGATAGGAGTTTGGATCGGAACAGGCTCACGAAACGAAGATAATGAAAATAACGGTATTTCCCATTTCCTTGAGCATATGTTCTTCAAGGGAACGAAAACAAGATCTGCCCGGGAAATTGCTGAGAGTTTTGATAGCATTGGGGGCCAGGTTAACGCCTTTACATCAAAAGAGTATACCTGCTATTATGCAAAGGTTCTGGATACACATTCGGATTTTGCCCTTGAAGTACTCTCGGATATGTTCTTTAACTCCACTTTTGTTGATGAAGAACTGAATAAAGAAAAAAATGTCGTCTACGAAGAAATCAAAATGTATGAGGACACACCGGATGATATCGTCCATGATCTTTTAAGCAAAGCGATCTACGAAAATCATTCCCTTGGTTATCCAATCCTTGGATCTGAAGGAACACTTGCAACGTTTAACGGCGATACATTGAAACAATACATGCATGAAACATACACACCTGAAAATGTCGTTATCTCCATTGCCGGAAATATTACTGAATCCTTTATTAAGGAAGTAGAAAAATATTTCGGTTCCTACGAAGGCGGCAGCAGGGAAAGAGCAGAACAGAAACCTGATTTCCATTCAAACCATATTGCCCGCAAAAAGGATACCGAGCAAGCACATCTTTGCCTTGGATTTGAAGGATTACAGGTTGGTCATAAGGATATTTACAACCTTATTGTCTTAAATAATATTCTGGGCGGAAGCATGAGCAGCCGTCTGTTCCAGGATGTCAGGGAGCAACGAGGATTAGCTTACTCAGTCTTTTCCTATCATTCTGCATTCCAGGATAGCGGTATTGTGACACTTTATGGCGGAACGGGCGCAAAGCAGCTGGACGTCCTGTTTGACACCATTCAGGAAACGCTGGCTACGCTTAAAAAGGAAGGCATTACTGACAAGGAGCTGAACAACAGCAAAGAACAGCTTAAAGGAAGCTTAATGCTGAGCCTTGAAAGCACAAATAGCAGAATGAGCAGAAACGGCAAAAATGAGCTTCTGCTTGGGCGCCACCGCTCTATGGATGAAATTGTTGAGGAAATTGATGCCGTATCCATGCAGGGTGTGAACAATATGGCGAATACCATATTTACGGATAAATACTCTGTGGCTTTAATCAGCCCGGATGGAGAGCTTCCTAAAAACCTTTAAAATCGATATAAATATACTTAAAAACAGCCTGTGCCACTGCCAGGCTGTTTTCTTTTGTCCAAGACTTCTAAAAACGGGGAATATGCGATAAAGATATATAGAGGAAGAAAAGGAGGGCTGATCATGAGATTAAGTGAGTTAAGCGGAAAAGAAATCGTTGATGTAAAAAGGGCAGAACGGTTGGGAGTCCTTGGGCAGACAGATCTTGAGATAAATGAAAAAAACGGACAAATTCAGGCTTTGCTTATCCCCTCTCTGAAATGGTTCGGATTCAAACGGCAGGGAGATGAAATCAGGGTTTCCTGGCAGCATATCAGAAAAATCGGCAATGACATGATTATTATCGATATACCGGAACATGAAGAAAAAATTGAATAAAATACTTCAGAAGAAGGGCCGGGAAGGTCCTTTTTTATTTAGGCTCTTTTCCTATAGTTTGTTGTTTTTGGACTATAANNAGGACATTGAATAAGCTTCCTCGAATAAGCACCTCGTTGTAAGAAAATGCGAATGCATTTTCGAGGATCAAGTGACTTCCACTCCAATCAATTCAGTAATTAAAACTTGTTTGTAAGCAACAAACTTTGTGAAAACAGCTTTTATTTATGCTTACATACGGTTTAGCTTAATCGGATATGCTGCTAAAACGCATGTATGATGCAATTCCTCGTTTTCCTTTCTCCTTTTATTTTTCATTTACTACCTGTCATCTTTTCATTTATAAAGCCATTTTCTTTTAGGTGGAAAACTCACCTATTGCGTCTAGCGTACATAAGATGTTGAAGTAGTTCAATATAACAATTCCTATATGGTATTTAAATGAAATTGCCGGCCATGAAATGCGCCACATTTTATTCAAAGGTAAACCTGCTTATGCAATTGCTGTCTCGTGCCACAGCTATTGTACAGTGGCGTTGCCGGTGCGAGTACATTTTTCCCCGAAGCCAGGCGAATAAATGGCTTCAAAAATATATGCTTTCTTCAAGAAAGAAAGAAAAAAGAAGGTGAGTGTTGCATGCTGACAGGAACCCAAATTGCAGTTATCGGCGGTGATGCAAGGCAGCTAGAAATCATCCGGAAACTAACAGAGCTTGATGCTAAGCTCTCATTAATTGGTTTCGAGCAGCTGGATCATGCGTTTTCTGGTGCGGTAAAAGAAAAAATAGATGAAGTGGACTTTTCCAATATAGACGCCATTATTTTGCCAGTGCCTGGCACGGGTCTGGAGGGCCAGATTGAAACGATTTTCTCTAATGAAAAGGTGGTTTTTGAGGAAGAAATTCTCACGCAAACCCCTACGCATTGTACAGTTTATTCAGGCATAACAAATTCTTATTTAACTGGTATTACAAAGCAGGCAGACCGCCGCCTCGTGCAATTATTCGAGAGAGATGACGTGGCAATATACAACTCCATTCCAACTGTTGAAGGAACGATTATGATGGCTATCCAGCATACGGATTTTACCATCCATGGTTCCAATATTGCGGTTATCGGGCTTGGAAGAGTAGGGATGAGTGTAGCCAGAACATTCCATGCTTTGGGAGCAAAAGTGAAAGTCGGGGCAAGAAAGAGTGAGCATATTGCCCGGATTACAGAAATGGGACTTACTCCATTTCACTTAAAAGATATCGAGGATGCGGTAAAGGATACAGATATTTGCATCAATACAGCACCTCATTTAGTTGTAACAGCTTCTGTTATTTCGAAAATGCCGGCACATACCCTCATTATTGACCTTGCTTCAAAGCCTGGAGGTACTGATTTCCGCTATGCGGAAAAGCGCGGAGTGAAAGCTCTGCTTGCCCCAGGATTACCTGGAATTGTCGCTCCAAAGACGGCAGGGCAAATATTGGCGAACGTTCTTTCTCAATTGATTAGGGAAGATTTGCAAAAGAGAAAGGGGAATACAATATGAGTTTAAAAGGGAAAAGAATCGGATTTGGATTAACGGGATCTCATTGTACGTATGATGCTGTGTTTCCGGAAATAGAAAAGCTGGTTAACGCAGGTGCAGAGGTGCTTCCTGTTGTTACCTTTACTGTTAAAAGTACGGAAACAAGGTTCGGCAAAGGAGAAGACTGGGTACAAAGAATTGAAGATTTAACAGGCAATAAGGTGATCGATTCAATCGTAAAAGCAGAGCCGCTTGGACCCAAGATTCCGCTTGATTGTATGGTAATTGCGCCATTGACTGGAAACTCCATGAGCAAATTTGCAAATGCCATGACCGATTCACCGGTATTAATGGCGGCAAAAGCCACACTTAGAAATGGAAAGCCGGTCGTTTTGGGAATCTCGACAAATGATGCGCTTGGTTTGAATGGTGTAAACTTAATGAGACTAATGGCAACCAAAAATATCTATTTTATCCCTTACGGACAGGATGACCCAGTGAAAAAGCCAAATTCGATGGTAGCAAGAATGACTGCATTGTCAGACACAATTCTGCATGCGATGGAGGGCAAGCAGCTGCACCCTGTCGTAGTGGAAAGGTATAAAGACGATCAATAGCCCCTATTTTTTCTAGCAAAAAAAATTTAGTCCTTTAGTGAACGAATATGTTAGAATAAAAGTTATTAAGATAATCCAACCTCCAAGCTATGTTTAAAAATGCTTTATTAACACCTTGGGGATATGGCCAATATGCTTATAATATAAATGGATACCTGCCATTCTAACGTTAAAGGCAGGAAGGCGGCTGCCAATTTAATTTGGCCGCCGTTCTATTGAATTCTGGGCATATTGCTTTTTCACTAAAAAACTAATTTTGCTAGAAAAATATATTGGTACTGGAAGGGGAAAAGGAAATTGGAACAGAAAAAAGGATTTCATGTAGCAGTAGTAGGTGCAACTGGCGCAGTTGGCCAGCAAATGATTCAAACACTTGAAAACAGAGATTTTCCTATCTCACAATTAACTCTTTTATCATCAGCACGTTCTGCAGGTTCGAAGGTTACTTTTAAAGGCCAGGAGTTTACCGTTCAGGAAGCAAAGCCTGAAAGCTTTAAAGGTGTGGATATCGCATTATTCAGTGCTGGAGGCAGCGTCTCACAAGAGCTTGCCCCCCATGCGGTTGAACACGGTGCAATTGTGGTAGATAATACAAGTGCTTTCCGTATGGATCCAAATGTGCCGCTTGTTGTTCCTGAGGTTAACGAAGAGGATCTTAACAAGCATAATGGCATTATTGCGAATCCAAACTGTTCTACCATCCAAATGGTTGTTGCCCTTCAGCCTGTTAAGGAAAAGTACGGTTTGAAAAAAGTAATTGTATCTACTTACCAGGCTGTATCAGGTTCAGGAGCAGCAGCTGTAGATGAGCTTAACGAGCAGACAAAGGCAATTATTAATCATGAAGAGTTTGAACCGGCAATTCTTCCGGTCAAAGGCGATAAAAAGCACTATCAAATTGCTTTCAATGCGATTCCGCAAATTGATAAGTTTCAGGATAATGGATACACTTTTGAAGAGATGAAAATGATTAACGAAACAAAGAAAATTATGCATATGCCGGAACTGCAAGTGGCAGCTACATGCGTGCGCCTTCCGGTGGCAACAGGCCATTCGGAGTCACTTTATTTTGAAGTGAATTCAAATGATATTACGGCGAACGAAGTAAAGAGCCTTCTCGAAAATGCACCAGGAGTTGTCCTGCAGGATGATCCGGCAAACCAGATCTACCCGATGCCTGCTGATTGTGTTGGGAAAAATGATGTATTCGTCGGCCGTATCCGCAAAGACTTGGATGAGGATAAAGGCTTCCATATGTGGGTTGTTTCTGATAATCTTCTAAAAGGGGCAGCATGGAACTCCGTGCAAATTGCCGAAAGTTTAATTAAGCTTGGTTTAGTCAAGTAGTTAACGAGTTTCTCTTCATGTAAAGAGAAGTTAGAGGTGTTTTAATGAATATTATCGTTCAAAAATATGGAGGCACATCAGTACGCGATGCAGATAGCCGTGAACATGCGCTTAAGCATATTCAGAAAGCGCTGGCTGATGGATATAAGGTTGTAGTTGTCGTTTCAGCAATGGGGAGAAAAGGTGACCCATATGCAACAGATACCTTGCTTTCCCTTGTAGAAGGAAGCAGCAAGATTAGCAAGCGGGAAACAGACCTTCTTTTATCCTGCGGTGAAGTGATTTCGAGTGTCGTTTTTTCAAACATGCTCAAAGAGCACAGCATTAATGCTGCAGCCTTAACGGGTGCGCAGGCAGGGTTTAGGACAAATAATGATCATACAAACGCAAAAATTATTGATATGAAATGTGACAGGCTTCTAAAAGAATTAGAAGATCATGATGTAATCGTCGTGGCAGGCTTCCAGGGGTCTTCGAAGAACGGTGATGTTACCACAATCGGCAGGGGAGGCAGCGATACCTCCGCAGCTGCACTCGGTGCGGCACTAAATGCAGAGTGGATTGATATTTTTACAGATGTAGAAGGCATTATGACAGCTGACCCGCGAATTGCAGAAAATGCACGGCCGCTGTCAGTCGTGACCTACACTGAGGTCTGTAACATGGCATACCAGGGCGCGAAGGTTATTCACCCCCGCGCAGTAGAAATTGCAATGCAGGCAAAGATTCCAATCCGGATCCGGTCAACTTATTCGGACAGTCCCGGAACTCTTGTCACAACTCTTAATAAAAATAGACGAGGTACAGATATTAAGGAACGGTCTGTTACCGGAATAGCACACCTTTCCAATGTAACCCAGATTAAGGTTCTTGCTAAAAAGGACCAATATGATCTTCAATCAGAGGTATTTAAGGCAATGGCAAACCAGGGGATCAGTGTAGACTTTATCAACATATATCCTAATGGTGTAAATTATACGGTAACTGAAGAAATGACCGACAAAGCCATTAGCATCCTAAAAAGCCTGGGCCATGATCCGCTGGTGGAAAGAGAGTGCGCTAAAGTATCTGTCGTGGGAGCAGGTATGCAGGGGGTTCCTGGCGTGGCTTCCAGAATTGTTACGGCCCTATCCGAGCGGGGCATCCGCATTCTGCAATCTGCAGACAGCCATACAACCATCTGGGTTTTGGTTAAGCAAGCAGATCTTACAAAAGCTGTAAATGCCTTGCATGATGCTTTTCATCTTGAACAAGATCTGACAGAATATGAGAGAACAGATATTTAATCTGTTGAAAAAATATAAAAGTTCATAAAGATGGGTGAAAAGTACAGTAAAGAAAGCTGATGCAGCCCGTTAGAGGCCGCCTCGTCAAATGATAAACATCGGATCAGCTATCACGATAAGCTGATTTGGCCGGTGCTTTTCCCCGTACTTTTTGAACAGCCGCAAGGAGTGTAAAAATGGTTTTATTTGGTCGAGTATCCACAGCAATGGTAACGCCGTTCGATCATAAGGGACATATTGATTTCCCTAAAACGACACAGCTTATCAATCATCTTATCGAAAACGGTACAGATTCAATCGTTGTAGCCGGAACAACCGGTGAGTCGCCAACATTGTCTAAAGAGGAAAAGCTGGCACTGTTCCAGCACGCAGTAAAGGTGGCTGACAAACGTGTACCCGTTATTGCCGGTACTGGCAGCAACAATACCTATGAATCAATCGAATTAACAAAAAAAGCAGAACAAATTGGTGTAGATGCGATCATGATCGTTGCGCCATATTACAATAAGCCAAATCAGGAAGGGCTGTATCAGCACTTCAAGGCAATCGCAGAAAATACGAAGCTTCCATTAATGGTATATAACATTCCTGGGCGTTCTTCCGTAAATATTCTGCCTGAGACGATTATCCGCCTCTCTAAAATTCCAAACATCGTTGCAGTGAAGGAAGCGAGCGGTGATCTGAATGCAATGGCAAAAATCATTGCCAATACTGATGACGATTTCTTGCTTTATAGCGGTGATGATGGCCTTACTCTTCCATGTATGGCAATTGGAGGAACAGGAATTGTATCTGTTGCTTCTCATGTAATCGGAAACGAAATGCAGGAAATGGTCAATGCCTATCTTAACGGTGATAATGAAAAGGCTGCAAAAATACACCAGCAGATTCTTCCGATTATGGAAGGGCTTTTCAATGCTCCAAGCCCAGTGCCTGTAAAAACAGCGCTTCAAATCAAAGGACTTGATGTCGGATCTGTCCGCCTGCCGATGGTTCCTTTAACTGAGCAAGAGCGAAATGCAATAACTGCATTATTCAAATAATTAAATTAAGAGTTAAGCCAATCAGATATTAAGCTGATTGGCTTTTTCTGCTTCTATAAAGCAGGACTATGAAGAACATTCCCTTTTGCGCTAGGTAATATCGTCTTTATGAAGGCACTATGCGGCCCAAATTTCGCTTACCATGGAAAGATCGTCTTTATGAAGCCACTATGAAGCCACTATGAAGCCCAAATTACACTTACCCATGGAAAGATCGTCTGTATAAAGCCTCGATGCGGCCCAAATTTCGCTTGGTCATGGAAAGATTGTCTTCATGAAGGCACTATGCAGCCCAAATTTCGCCTGTCCATGGAAAGATCGTCTTCATGAAGCCACTATGAAGCCCAAATTACACTTGCCCATGGAAAGATCGTCTGTATAAAGCCTCGATGCCGCCCAAATTTTGCTTGGTCATGGAAAGATTGTCTTCATGAAGGCACTATGCGGCCCAAATTTCGCTTACCCATGGAAAGATCGTCTTCATAAAGGCTCGATGCCGCCAGAATTTCGCTTGGTCATGGAAAGATCGTCTTCATAAACTCTCTATGAAGCCCATATTCTTCATCCATGGAAAAGAATCATCTTTATAAGTGCTCTATTACCCTAATAAATCTCAATCAGAGAACAGAATCCAGTACATAAACCGCTTTTGTGAAGTAATAAAAACTGCACCTTCCAAAAAGCTGCCGTTATCAGGGGTGAAATCATATCCAAAGGATACTGAGTATTTCTAAGCCTGGCAGCGCTTACCCTTTGTATAAATTTGGTTGTCATGGTTTTAGGACATCAAGTATAATGATGATAACTGATCTTGATCGGCTGAACATGCATGGGAGGAAACGTACATTGAAAAAGAGACAGAATGAAAGCATCAAGTTAACAGCACTTGGAGGAGTCGGAGAACTGGGTAAAAATATGTATTTAGCAGAGGTAGACGAAGACATTTACGTTGTCGACGCGGGATTAATGTTCCCTGAAAATGAAATGCTCGGAATTGATATTGTAATCCCGGATATTACTTATCTAGTCCAAAATAAAGAAAGGGTACAGGGAATCTTTTTAACACATGGGCATGAGGATCATATCGGAGCCCTTTCTTATATATTGGCTAAGGTAAATGTTCCTGTTTATGGAACAAAGCTGACGCTTGCCCTTGCAAAGGCAAAATTGAAGGAACAGGAATACAAAGGTAAAGCCCAATTTATTGAAATAAATTCAGATTCAAAGCTTGAGTTCGATTCGGCTGAAGTTACCTTTTTTAGGACTAGCCACAGTATTCCGGACAGTGTGGGAGTTGCCATCCATACTTCAGAGGGTGCTATCGTATATACGGGCGATTTTAAGTTCGATCAGGCAGCAGCCTCGCTTTATAAGCCTGAAATAGGAAAAATGGCGCGTCTGGGCGAAGAGGGGGTACTATGCCTTCTATCCGACAGCACTGAAGCAGAAAAGCCAGGATATACAAACTCAGAAGCTAAAGTTGCCAGAGAAATGACAGCTGCCTTTTATGCTGCCAAAGGAAGGGTATTTGCTGCTTCATTTGCTTCCGACCTAATCCGTATCCAGCATATTTTTGATGCTGCGCTGGAAACCGGCAGAAAAGTGGCGGTTGTTGGAAAAAGCCTTCAAAAAATTTATGATATAGCCCTTCAATTGGGATATCTGCAGGTTGGGGAAGACGTAATTATTCCCGTTTCGGAAATCGGAAAATACCGGGATAATGAAATCGCTGTACTTACGACTGGTTCTCAGGGGGAACCGATTGAAGCTCTTCAAAAAATGGCAAAGCAGTCCCACAGACAGGTAAATATTAAAAAGGGGGATACAGTCCTGCTTGCCGCATCTCCGTTAAGGGGAACGGAAGTCTTTATTTTTAAAACAGTTGACATGCTATTCAGAGCCGGTGCTGAAGTGATTTCAGGAAAGGGTACGTTTAATACCTCCAGCCATGGAAGCCAGGAAGAGCTTAAATTCATGATCAACCTTATGAGTCCGAAATTTTTTATTCCGGTACATGGTGAATACCGTATGCTGAAGGCACACGCAGGCGTTGCTAAGGAGTGCGGTTTAACCAATGAACAAATCTTCATCCCGGATAAAGGGGATGTAGCTGAAATCAAAAACGGCAAAATTTTAACTGGCGGAAAAATCCCTTCCGGCAATGTTTTGATTGATGGTATTGGAGTAGGGGATGTTGGAAATATCGTTTTAAGAGACCGGAAGCTCCTCTCACAGGATGGAATTTTATTGGTTGTGGTCACCTTGAAAAAGCGTGAGAAAAAAATCTCAGCTGGCCCTGAAATCATTACAAGAGGGTTCGTGTATGTCAGGGAATCAGAGAAGCTGCTTGAAGAAGCAGTCAAAATAGTAAAAGAAGCGGTCGAGCAAAATCTTGTCAGAGAAGCATTTGACTGGTCGGGTATAAAACAGGATATGCGAGACAGCCTGAATCAATATCTTTATGAAAAAACAAAACGGAGACCGATGATCCTGCCAATCCTTATGGAAGGTTAATCGCCTTAGAAACAGTCTGGTAAGTGCCGGGCTGTTTTTCTTTTTAGGTAACATTTATCTGCTCTGCTTTTAAATCTGGTTCTATAATATTTGTTGG
>NZ_JAGGQS010000027.1:0-54178 GCF_018613175.1 Bacillus sp. ISL-47
ACAATTATATGGACTTTATCAAGTGTTTTTAATATCCCACCAAAAACCTACTAATTTTCCTCTCAGATCTCCCCCAATCGCACCTTTATGTACAACTTTTGAAATTTATGAACCAATTTCATTAATTTCTGCATCAATTTTCACTTTTATGAATCAAATTCCCAAATATATGCACCACTTTTAAAATATATGCACCACTCCCCGTTCCAACAAGGTTCAAAGAACCAGTAAATTGCGCTCAACTCAAACCTTCCAATTAATTCCTCAACATAACATGTAACTTTAAATTTTACCCAATTAACCCATTAAAAGGTAACATTATGACTATTATTGTAAATAACCTAATCCGTTCCGATTATTTATTCTGAATATTCGTTTAATTAGACATTTTCTCGTTATCTTCCTGAAATGTCCGTAATTTATTTATAACTTCCCTGTTCTTTTTCTCAGAATCTTCTGTGTTAGCATAGAAACCGTAAAACAAGCTATTAGGAGGTTATTCGATGAAAAAGTATTTGTATTATATGCTAGCGGCAATAACCATCTGGAGTGCAGCAGGTGCCAGTGTACAAGCAGAAGAAGTAGTTGTTAATAAGGGAGATACTCTTTGGTCTATAACGCAAAAACATGAAGTTTCAGTTCAAGATATTAAAAATTGGAATGGCTTATCAACAGATTTAATACACCCAAATGATAAACTTGAAGTTTCGCCTGAAGAATTTTACATAGTGAAATCTGGTGATACCCTTTGGAATATCGCCCACACATACGGTGTTAATGTTAAAAGTCTTAAAGCATGGAATCAATTAAACTCAGACCTTATTAAACCAGGCTTAGAGCTGATTATCTATAAAAATGGAGCAGGCCAGACTAAAGCAGCAGCTCCAGCCAAAACAGTTGTAAAATCGGCCAGCACGGCAAAGCCTGCCGCTGAAAAATCAAAAACACTTACTGTTACAGCAACAGCCTATACAGCAAGCTGTGAAGGATGTATCGGCATAACGAAGACAGGTGTAAATTTACTAGAGAACCCGGATGCAAAAGTCATTGCAGTTGATCCAAAGGTTATTCCGCTAGGATCAAAAGTGTATGTAGAAGGCTACGGATATGCGACTGCCGAGGATATTGGCGGAGGAATTAAAGGAAATGAAATTGACGTGTTCATCCCAACGACAGAAGCAGCTATGCAGTGGGGAAGAAAAGATGTTAAGATCACGATCCTAAACTAAATAGCAGTAAAACAAAGAGGCCTCTCTCAAGCGAGGGCCTCTTCGTTAAGTTCATACCAGATCTATTTCCTGTTAAAATTTCCACTAAGACGTTACAAAACTCTTTTCTGACACCTTGCTAAATGCTTTTAAAAGGTTATGAATACATTTAATCCGAATGGTTTCGTCGAACATAAAAACATTCAGGATTTCTTTTTCCAGCATGATAAATATCTTCTTTGTTGCATCTTCCTTCATTGAATTGCTCATATCCATATTAGAAAAATAGTAAGTTAATTCTTTTTCATAGTATTCCACAGTTCCAAACAAAACAGTCGACAAGGATTTCACCCCCTGGTTTCTTATCACCTTGTCTTTGTAAACCACATGTTGATACTATATGACGCAATTCAAGGAGTTTCAACAAAATCTGACATTTTTAATAGAATAGTTAAATTAGTTAAAAAGCCAGTTTCTTTTTAATATAAATGAAACATGCCTGTTTCCTTTGAAATTGTTTTTCGTGATACAGTTAAATCAAGAGCTTATATTAGGAGAATACATATGACTAAAAACAACTGCCCAGTTATTCAAAAAATTGAAGATCTTGTTAAGAAAAGTAATGAGTTAAAGAGGGAGCTCGACCTGACTCCATTTGAAGATAAAAAGAAATTTATGAGCTTGCTAAAAAAACTAATGAGCGTTCATAAAAACCTCGATCAGTTAACTTTATATGATCAAACGAAGTAAATAACCATCTCCATAAACAAAAGGACAGGCGGGAGCCTGTCCTTTCTTAATGAACCTTGATATATCCCTGATTTTTCCCCTATCTGGTTATCAACCACCCAACCACCAACATATCAACCAGCACTTTTCACTCACCCATATATCCGTCAGATCGTAAAGAAAAGCCGCCCTGCACTGCCGGGCGGCTTCTTCAAATAGGATTAAAACCGTTTTCTGCGATTTCGTAAAAAGGCAGGCGTATCAAGTGACTCTTCAGAACGATCTGGCTGCTGTTCATAACCCCGAACGGGCTCTTGACGTTCTCTCACTGGACGGTGGTTGGATTGTTCCTCTGAATATTGATATGTATGCACCAATTCTTTCTCCGCTGATGGTTTTGAGATTGGCTTCGCTGGTGTATCATCTTGATTATTAAAACCGGTCGCTATTACTGTTACAATGATTTCTTCTTTTAAGTAATCGTTAATGACCGAACCAAAGATCATGTTTACTTCCTCATCTGATGCAGAAGCAACGATATCAGCAGCCTCTTGTACTTCATATAGGCTTATATTGGCTCCACCCGTAATGTTCATAATAACACCTCGGGCGCCATTGATGGACGTCTCAAGCAGCGGGCTGGAGATTGCCTTCCTGGCCGCTTCAGCTGCACGGTCTTCACCAGTGGCGATTCCTATTCCCATTAAAGCAGTTCCTTTATGGGACATAACCGTTTTAACATCAGCAAAATCAAGATTAATCAAACCAGGGACTGCAATTAAATCGGATATCCCTTGAACACCCTGACGCAGGACATTATCAGCTTCCATGAACGCTTCAAGCATAGGTGTTTTCTTATCGATAATTTCTAATAAACGGTCATTCGGAATAATAATTAATGTGTCCACCGCTTTTTTCATGGCTTCGATCCCAGCATCTGCATTTTGAGCACGCTTGCGTCCTTCAAACTTGAACGGACGGGTGACAACGCCAATCGTTAACGCACCAACTTCGCGTGCGATCCGCGCGATTGCCGGGGCTGCCCCAGTACCCGTACCGCCGCCCATTCCAGCTGTCACGAATACCATATCAGCACCTTTTAAAACTTCACGAAGCTGGCTTTCGCTTTCCTCAGCCGCTTTTCTTCCTACTTCAGGATTTGCCCCTGCTCCAAGGCCCCTTGTTAAGGATGCCCCGATTTGCATGGTCACTTCTGCCTTTGATTGATTAAGAGCTTGTCCGTCTGTATTTACAGCGATAAACTCTACTCCCTCAACCCCATGTTCAATCATCCGGTTAACTGCGTTATTTCCCCCGCCGCCGACTCCGATGACTTTTATCGTAGCGTATTGGTCTATATTTGTATCAAACTCTAGCATTGCGGCTCCTCCTTTTCCTTAATTAAAATACATTACTTTTAAGGATCTGTTAAACTTGCCTGTTGATTTCCTGTCCAGCCATTCGCTATCCTCGAGCGGGCCGTGTGCTTCCTTGGCGCATTTTCCCAAAGGACCTTTAATAAGCTTCTCGAATAAACACCGAATAAGGAAAAATGTGAATGAATTTTTGAGGTTGTCGTGCCGTCCACTCCAATCAACGTGCTAAATCAACCTATCCCCATTTTAAAAAAGAGAGTAATCTTAATAGGATTCCTCTCTTCTATTGTAAAGGCGTATATAAAAGAATTCGAATGTTTTGTGTACTTTTTGGGCAGTTTTTTACAGAAATACCCCTGGTAATTGTTGCCAAAAAATGAAACAGCACCCCCCAGCTAAAGCCAGGAGGTGCTGTTTATGTTTATTAGAACTTTCTTTCCGAAACTTCGATACGATTGATCGCACGGCGAAGAGCTAGCTCTGCACGACGGAAGTCGATGTTTTCACGCTTTTGCTCGTTCAAGCGCTCTTCTGCACGCTGTTTAGCACGTACAGCACGTTCTACATCAATTTCATCTGCTTGTTCAGCAGATTGCGCCAAGATCGTTACTTGCTCCGGACGAACTTCCAAAAATCCGCCGCTTACTGCAACGAAATCTGTTTTTCCGCCGTTTTTTAAACGAACGGCTCCAATTTGTAACGGTGCAACCATTGGAATGTGGCCAGGTAGAATTCCTAGCTCACCGCTTTGAGCTTTCGTACTTACCATTTCCACATCTGATTCATACACCGGGCCATCGGGAGTAACAACACTGACTTTAATCGTCTTCATTTTTTACCCTCCTGGTCCAGAATTAGACCTCTACGCCCATTTTCTTTGCACTCTCGATAACTTCTTCGATACGGCCGACAAGTCGGAATGCATCTTCCGGAAGGTGATCATACTTACCTTCAAGAATTTCTTTAAAGCCTTTAACTGTTTCTTTAACCGGTACGTATGAACCTGGCTGGCCAGTAAACTGTTCAGCAACGTGGAAGTTTTGTGATAAGAAGAATTGGATACGGCGCGCACGTGATACAATTAGCTTATCTTCATCAGAAAGCTCGTCCATACCAAGGATCGCGATGATATCCTGTAATTCCCTGTAACGCTGTAATGTTTGCTGTACTTGACGCGCAACTGCATAGTGCTCTTCTCCAACGATGTCCGGTGACAATGCACGGGAAGTAGAAGCAAGAGGATCCACCGCTGGGTAGATACCCATTTCAGAAAGCTTACGCTCAAGGTTAGTTGTTGCATCCAAGTGAGCGAAAGTTGTAGCCGGAGCCGGGTCAGTGTAGTCATCGGCTGGTACATAAATCGCCTGGATGGAAGTAACAGAACCTACGTTAGTAGATGTGATACGTTCCTGTAATTTACCCATTTCAGTAGCAAGTGTCGGCTGGTAACCAACGGCAGAAGGCATACGGCCTAATAGCGCGGAAACCTCTGAACCTGCCTGAGTGAAACGGAAGATGTTATCCATGAAGAAAAGAACGTCCTGTCCTTGGTCATCACGGAAGAATTCTGCCATTGTCAAACCAGTCAGGGCAACACGCATACGTGCTCCTGGCGGCTCGTTCATCTGGCCAAATACCATCGCTGTTTTCTTGATAACGCCTGAATCAGTCATTTCATGATAAAGGTCGTTTCCTTCACGAGTACGCTCACCAACACCGGCGAATACGGAAATACCGCCGTGCTCCTGGGCGATGTTATTGATCAATTCCTGGATTAATACGGTTTTACCAACACCGGCACCACCGAATAGACCGATTTTACCACCCTTAATATATGGTGCAAGAAGGTCTACTACCTTAATTCCAGTTTCAAGGATTTCTACTTCAGTTGAAAGCTGCTCAAACTTAGGAGCTTCTCTGTGGATGGAATCACGACGGGCATCTGCAGAAATTGCAGGATCCAAATCGATTGATTCACCAAGCACGTTAAATACACGGCCAAGTGTTACATCACCTACTGGTACAGAAATAGGAGCACCAGTGTCAATAACTTCACTGCCGCGCATTAAGCCGTCAGTAGAAGACATTGCAATGGTACGAACTGTATCATCACCTAAATGAAGGGCAACTTCAAGGGTTAAGTTGATGTCAACATTAGATTCGTTACGCGCTGAATTTGTGATTGTCAATGCATTATAGATCTCAGGAAGCTGGCCGCTTTCGAACTTTACGTCAACAACCGGACCCATAACTTGAAGAACGCGTCCTTTGTTCATCTTTTTCCCTCCGTTCATTTCACATAATGGAGAGCAGGCAGAATTTCATCTGCCCTCCCATTTTTTCTTTTGTCCAGCTTCAGCGCCTAGCCCCTCGAGGTCATAAGCCAATCCCTTTCGGAAGGAAAAAACGCCTTCCTGCAGTGCTTGCCTTATGCTTGTCGGACTTGCACAGGATGTGCTGACGTCAACGTTCGCCACAGGACGTGGCGGCTTTTAGTTGACGTTCATCTAAATAGGCGCTTCCGCTTTTCTTTATTCTAACGCGGCTGCTCCGCCGACGATTTCGGTAATTTCTTGCGTGATGGCTGCCTGACGTGCACGGTTGTAGCTCAAGCTTAATGAATTGATAAGCTCTTTTGCATTATCCGTTGCGTTCTGCATAGCCGTCATCCTTGCAGCATGCTCACTTGCCTTACTGTCTAAAAGCGCTCCGTAGATTAAGCTTTCAGCGTATTGAGGCAGCAATACTTTCAGGATTTCTTCAGCGGATGGTTCAAACTCGTATGATGTAAGCTTATTAGAAGATGAGATATCCGTAAGCGGAAGAAGCTTCTTCTCTGTTACATCCTGTTGAATCGCGCTGACATAATGGCTGTAATACATGTATAATTCATCAAATGTTTCATCAGCGAACATGCCAACTGTTTTGCTGGCAATATCTTTGATTTCAGCGAATGCAGGCTGGTCGGCAACTGCAACGATATCCAGAATGACGTTCATATTGCGCTTTCTGAAAAAGTCGCGGCCCACACGTCCAATTGCAATGATTCCATACTCATCTGATGATTTATGGCGCTTTTGAATAGTCTGGTAAACGTTTCGCAAAACGTTACTGTTGTAAGCTCCGGCTAGTCCGCGGTCAGACGTGATCACAAGGTATCCAGTCTTTTTCACAGGACGGCTAGTCAGCATCGGATGTGATACATCCTTGCTTCCCAAAGCGATGGAGGCAGTAACTTCCTGGATTTTTTCCATATAAGGCACGAAAGATTTTGCATTCATTTCTGCCTTATTCATTTTCGCAGCCGATACCATTTGCATTGCTTTTGTTATTTGACTCGTTTTTTTCGTAGAAGTAATACGATTTTTTATATCGCGTAATGATGCCACAGGTTCTCACCACCCTTTTTCAAAGTTTGTCAGACCCCAAATAGAACTTTAATTACCTTTGAGAATTCTCGTTCTCAGAATTTAGATAACTGTCTAGCTACGAACACCCAGCGACTATTGTACTTCCCTCTTCTCCTTACGATAAGCCAACATCGAATCGCTATCGCTCTTCGTGTTTCCTTTATCTCATACGGAGCGGTCCAGTCCATACGCCGCTGAACGGGTGTTCTTCGCTTTTCGTTCTATTATTCGGATACTGCGAATGTTTTCTTAAAGTCGTTAATCGCAGATGCCATATCGTCATCAGAAGGAAGTTCTTTTGTATTCACGATATGGTCTAACAAATCTTTGCGGTTATGGTCTAACCATGAAAGGAATTCAGATTCGAAACGACGAATATCCTGTACAGGAATGTCATCTAAGAAGCCGCGGGTAAGAGCATAAAGAATGGCAACCTGCTTCTCAACTTTTAACGGCTTGTTAAGATCCTGCTTTAGAACCTCTACTGTACGGGCACCACGGTTAAGTTTTGCCTGTGTTGCTTTATCAAGGTCAGAACCGAACTGGGCAAATGATTCTAATTCACGGTAAGAAGCAAGGTCAAGACGCAAAGTACCTGCAACCTTTTTCATCGCTTTGATTTGTGCGGATCCACCTACACGTGATACAGAAAGACCTGCATTGATCGCCGGACGAACACCGGAGAAGAATAGATCTGACTGCAAGAAAATTTGTCCGTCAGTGATTGAGATAACGTTTGTTGGAATATAAGCAGAAACGTCTCCTGCTTGTGTTTCAATAAATGGAAGCGCAGTGATTGAACCTGCACCTTTCGCATCGCTTAACTTCGCAGCACGCTCAAGAAGGCGGCTGTGCAAGTAGAATACGTCCCCTGGATATGCTTCACGGCCTGGAGGACGGCGCAATAGCAATGAAAGCTCACGGTAAGCAGAAGCTTGCTTTGTTAAGTCATCATACACAACAAGAACGTGCTTGCCGTTGTACATGAACTCTTCACCCATTGTTACACCCGCATATGGTGCAAGATATAATAATGGTGCAGGCTGTGATGCAGATGCTGTTACAACGATTGTGTAATCCAAAGCACCTTGCTTACGTAAAGTTTCTACTGCGTTACGAACAGTAGATTCTTTCTGTCCGATTGCCACATAGATACATACCATGTTCTGGTCTTTCTGGTTCAGGATTGTATCGATTGCAACAGATGTTTTACCTGTTTGACGGTCACCGATAATTAACTCACGCTGTCCGCGTCCGATTGGCACAAGAGCGTCGATCGCCTTGATACCTGTTTGAAGCGGCTCGTGTACGGATTTACGATCCATTACACCTGGTGCCGCGCTTTCAATTGGACGAGTTTTTGTTGTGTTAATTGGTCCCATGCCATCTACTGGCTGTCCAAGAGGGTTTACCACGCGGCCGATTAGTTCCTCACCAACCGGTACCTCCATGATGCGGCCCGTGCGGCGAACTTCATCGCCTTCGCGGATTTCTGTAAATGGTCCTAAAATGATAATACCGACGTTATTTTCTTCAAGGTTTTGTGCCATACCCATAACGCCGTTTGAAAATTCAACAAGTTCTCCAGCCATGACATTGTCGAGGCCATGAGCACGTGCGATACCGTCACCAACAGAGATAACCGTACCTACATCACTCACTTGAATTTCCGACTGATAGTTTTCGATTTGCTTTTTTATCAGCGCACTGATTTCTTCAGCATTGATGCTCATGAGTTTCACCCCTATCTACGAATCTTAGCCTAACAATTGACGTTCAAGACGCTCTAGCTTTCCTCGCAAGCTGCCGTCGAAAATCCGGTTTCCGATTCGAAGCTTGATGCCGCCGAGCAAGTTAGTATCAACTATATTGTCAATACGAAGTGATTTCTTCCCAACCTTAGCCGCAAATGATACGGATAATGCTTCCTTTTCCGCTTCAGATAAAGGGCGAACCGAGTAGACTTTCGCATCGGCAATCCCTTTCTTGTCATTTGCAAGGCTTATAAAATGATCTGCCACATCAGAGATATGATCTTCACGGTGGCGTTCAATTAATATCATTAACGTATTTAGTACAAAAGTGTTCACAGATGCAAATGCACCTTTTAAAATCTCTTTCTTCTTCTCAATAGGAAGCTTTGGAGATTTTAACACTGCTTTTAAATCTGAGTTATGGTTTACTACTTCTTTCACTGCACGAAGCTCTTCTTCCATTTGGTCAAGAAGCTGGTGTTCATTCGCAAGCTGGAAAAGAGCCAACGCGTAGCGCTTTGCTACCGTGGAGTTGCTCATCGCTTTTCTCCCGCCTCTTGAATGTATTCATTGATCAGCTTTTCTTGATCAGCTGCGCTTAATTCCTTCTCAATTACTTTAGAAGCAATTAGGACAGACAATGAAGCGACCTGCTCGCGAATAGCTGCAACCGCTTGTTCTTTCTGCTGCTCAATTTCAAGCTTAGCAGATTCCTTAATGCGATCAGACTCAGTGCGGGCAGCCGCAATGATCTCCTCACGCTGCACATCGCCTTGTTTCTTTGCATTTTCGATAAGGCCTTGTGCTTCTGTACGTGCTTCTTTTAATAGATTTCTTTGCTCTTCCAAAAGCTTTTTTGCTTCTGTACGGCTTTGTTCAGCCGCTTCGATTTCGCTTGCAATGTGCTCTTCACGCTGCTGCATAATGCCCATTAATGGACCCCAAGCGAATTTTTTCAGCAATGCCAACAAAATGATGAACATAACCAGCTGGTACAAAACGTCCCCGCCGTTGAAACCGCCGCCTGCAGCACCTAATACTAGACTGTTTGTTAACACCCTCGATTCACTCCCTTCAAGAGTCGTTTCACTTATGAAACGGAGTCATATGCATGAATCCGAATTATGATTCCAGGTAAAAAAACATAAAGGAATGGCGAAGGTTCACAGAATGATCTTCGCCATTTTGTACAATTTTTACAGTATTAATTAACCGCCGATAACCATGAACGCGATAACAACGCCAATGATCGGAACAGCCTCTACTAACGCAACCCCGATGAACATTGTTGTTTGAAGCATACCGCGAGCTTCTGGCTGGCGAGCCATACCTTCTACTGTTTTAGATACGATAAGACCGTTACCGATACCGGCACCTAGTGCTGCTAAACCGATTGCAATTGCTGCTGCTAAAAGACCCATTATTGAGTTCCTCCTTAAATTGTATAAAAAATTATTTGTTTAAAATGTTTTGTTCATAAAATGAACAGGTATATATTAATGGTCATGGCTCACTTTGTGTGCCATATAAACCATTGTTAACATACAGAAAATGAATGCCTGGATAGATCCGACAAAGATTGAGAATCCTTGCCATACAATTGTTGGCAGAATTGCTGCAAGCATACCGCCTACCCCTGCATGTGCAAGCCCTCCGACAAGCAATGTCAGCAGGATTTCACCTGCGTAGATATTACCGTAAAGACGAAGTCCCAGTGTTAGAGTGTTTGCAAACTCTTCAATGATTTTCAATGGGAACAAGAAAGGCATTGGCCTGAAGAATTCCCGGCCGTATTCTCCTACTCCTTTTAGCTTGACGCCATAGTAATGCGAAAGCCCCACAACCATAGCCGCCAAAGTTAAGGTGATAACCGGATCGGCTGTTGGCGATTTCCACCATAAAGTGTGATCATAAGTGATCGCAAACGGAAGTCCGAGCATGTTTGATACAAAGATATACATGATCAGGGTTAATCCAAGAATATGGAATCTTCCGCCTGTTTTCCAGTCCATCGTGCTGTTAATGATATTCTTAACAAAGTCCATGATCCATTCGAAAAAGTTCTGCATTCCCGCTGGTTTCATGGCAAGCTGACGGGTGGAAAGCAAAGCAATAATGAATACAACAGCACTTGCCACTGTAATCATCAGTACATTAGATAAGTTAAAATTCAATCCTAAAAATTCTACTATAGGAGCTTCATGATGCAATAGTGTTCACCTCTCTTCCCGCTATTTACGTAAATGAAAAGATTGAAGAAAATAATCTATCATAATGACAATATAGGATGTCATTAATCCAAATACAACACTGAGCAGATGCAGCTTTTCAGGGTACTCCAGAGCGATCATGACAGCAAGAACTGCCGTAGCCATTCTGGATACTGTCCCAAGGGAGCGCACCTTCTCGCCTCTCTCGACTGCCTCTCCAAATTGCAGCGTCTTTCTTGCCATCAGCCACAAATTGAACAGACTTAGGCTTGTACCAAGGATCAAGCCGAGAAAAACAGATTGATAAGGCGTAAAACCCCAGCCGAGAACGTATACAGACAATAACAGGAATATGTACTTTCGCTGTCTTTGAAAAATTGCTTTGATTTCCGGCATGATGTTTATTCTCCTGTGAAGAAATGTTGGATTAAGCGAAGCATGGCGTAAATCCCAGCGCCCAGTCCAATGAACAAGCCGATTAATAGGAATAACGGCTCGGTTCCTGCCTTGCTGTCAAGCCACCTTCCGGCGAAAATGCCAATGAGCGTGGAACCAACTAATTGAGAAAGAATGGCGGACATTAAGGCCATCGCCTTAAATGGGTTGCGGTCTTTTTGACGCATAAAAACGCATCCTCTCTTAAGAGAATGGTAAGTGGGTTTTGAGGCCATAATTAATCACATTTACATCATGCAGAAGTGGGAAATATGTCTGCACAAATATTTTGAAAACCCTATCATCTTTTACCCTTTGTAAGCATACAATAGGGCATTGTCAATGTCAATGCGTTTGGAGTGAAAAAGTTCACAAACAAAAAGGTAAAAATATGGTATGTTCACATATTTATCACAATTAATTTTTCCCATTCTATTGAAAAAGGAGCGAGTTTCTGCTTCGCCCCTGAAAACGCTCTATTTTTGCGGTTTTTTTAATGTTGACTATGTTAAACTTACCCGTTGATTTAGCGAATCACGGTTGGTCTGTGAGCCAATATTGATATACACAGCCTATTCATTCACTAAATCCCTGCTATGTCCGGAAGGCTCCGGTTCTCCTATCTGTCCATCCGGTCTGATAAAGAGATAAGTCTCAATCCAATCTTCTTTGCCTGCCTTTTTAGCAAACACTTTGGCCAGATACAAACCGGGCCCAGGAAGTTTGTCAGCAGGTATCTCCTGGAGAAGCTGCCCCTTGCCTACATTCCTTTTCCAGTCCAGAAATCCCATGAAGCGAAGGCTTTCCGAATCAAACATCGCTATTCCGAATTCCTCTGCTCCGCCCGGCAAATATACTTCATATCTATATGTCTTCTCTTTGTCCCCTTTTCCAAGTCCAAATCCCATTACCCTTGGATAATTTGGTTCCTCCAGAACATAGAGATAGGGGATTCTCATTTCTTCACTTCCAGCTGACATCACTAAGCTTCCATCATAAATTTTTTTCTTCAATAATGTAGGATCTACCGACATCTTAATTTCAAGCTTCTTTTTCTCGCCTGGCTTCAATTGAAAAGATCTTGGCATTTCCCAGTTAATGCCCTGTTCTTTATACGGGATGGAAAATGAATAAGATTTGTTTTTATTACTTATGTTTTCAACCGTTACATAGCTCTTGTGCTCATGCAGCCTGTCTGCTATTTGGAATTTCCCGAACTGCAGGGAGGCTGGATGGATAACCGTTTCCGTTCGCAATGCTTTCTCCAGCTGAATCCTGCCGGCTCCCTGCTCGTATGTTCGATACAGTTTTCCCTCATTGTTAACAAGCGGCTTTGCCGTATTCATCAGCGCAGCCTTAATTTTCTCAGGCCCCCAGTCAGGATGAGCCTGTTTCAGGATAGCGCACGCCCCCGCGACATGGGGAGCGGCCATGCTGGTCCCTTGTAAAGGGAGATATCCTCCCGGAATGGTACTATTGATTGCTACACCAGGAGCTACTACATCCGGTTTGATTTCCCATGTGGATGTAACAGGTCCCCGTGAGCTAAAATCAGCTAAAATATCCTTTTCTTCTATTATATAAGTACGGCCGAGGAGCTTTCTCTTTTCTGTAATCTTTCTGAGTTCTTCCCCTTCTTCCTTGGATAATGCCGCAACAGGGATTGGAACTCCACTATCCAGATTGCCAAAGAATCTTCCCTTAGTGTTATTAAAAATAATAATCCCTTCCGCACCAGCTTCCAGTGCATTGACCGCCTTATCCGTAAAAGTCAGTTCGCCTCTTTCCACTAAAACAATCTTTCCATTAGCACTTTTTAATTCTTCCTTGCGTCCAATTCCCCCATATACAATCTCATAGGAACGGTCGAACTCCCAATCCTTTGAACCTTGAAGAAGATCAAGCCTGATCCTTCGCCCGCCAGCGTTAAGAATCGGTACCTTCATCGTCGGAGTTGAAGCGCCGACAGAAATTGCTTTTGAAGCGGTACCCGGTGAACCAACTGTCCATATATTCGGACCGGAGTTGCCTGAGGAGGTGACTGCCGTAATCCCCTTATCAACTGCCTTATTAAGCGCAAGGCTGATTGGAAGATCTGGACCGTTTACGTTATTTCCTAAGGAAAGATTTAATACATCCACCTTGTCCTTTATGGCCTGGTCAATAGCCGCAATGACCTGTTCTGTTGTCCCGCTGCCGCCTGGCCCCAGTGCACGGTAAGCGATAATCGTTGCTTCTGGCGCTACTCCTTGAACTTTTCCATTCGCAGCAATGATGCCTGCAACATGGGTGCCGTGCAGTGTACCCTGTCCCCCGGCTGCTTTCGTTTCCATCGGATCCTTATCCTGATCAACCAGGTCATGGCCGCCCCCGTAGCTTCTTCTTAAATCAGGGTGATTATAATCAATGCCCGTATCAATGACGCCAACTTTTACATCCTTGCCTGTCAGGCGCCGGTTATTTTGATCAAAAAACCCTCGGACGGCTGTGCCTCCAATCAGCTTGATATTATCTCCGGAATGAACAAAATAAGTATTAACCGGGGAGACAGCAGAAACATCTTCTTGATTAAGCAGGCTAGCCAAAGCAGACTGCTTCCCTTTAACAGAAAAGCCATTTAGCGCCTGTTTATATACATACCTTATTTGCAGATCCGGATGACGCTCGATCAGCCTTTTTATTTCCAGTTCTTCCTTTTCCTCTTTAAGGACCACAATGGCCACCTTTTCGATATCAGGTGAGTCTTTCGGAAGAGGAGGGTGTGAAAGAGTGCGGCCTGAAACAGGATTTTGACCTGCTATTGTTAGCATGATTGTAAAAATCACCAAGAATTTTTTCATAAAAAAGTCCACCCTCTTTTTGTTTTAGGGTGGGCTGATTATAGGGTGAGTATGCGTGTTTGTTTTACTTATAAAAATCGCCGCCCATCATGAAGCGCTGCGACTATTCATATGTATTAAAATAACTGGTTCGGTTCTAGCCTTCCTTTTTGTATCAAACGATCGCGCTTTTTATCTCTCCACATGTCTATTAGCGTTGCAGAAATTAATAATAATGTAAGGACGACGCCTTTGCCTTCTGCCAGCTTAAATACCAAGGCAATAAGACCTTCTGACATTAAAGTTCCCATTAGTGATCCAAGCAACAAGATGATCCAGAGAATCAAAACTGCCTCTATTACTGCCAAAGCTCTCATTTTTTCAACCTCCCGGGTATTTAAATCATTATGCCAATACCCTGTTGCTATCCGTTTAAACGTAAATTTCTAAAAACCTGCCTGCCTTTACTTTCCAAATAGCTTTTGCCAGATGGTTTTGCTTTTTTCAGCCTCCACTGCACTCGCCACTTCTTCCACAGATTTTTGCGTTAGCATGAGCTTTTCATAAAGGGAAGTGACTTTTTCGCTTTCTTGCTCATTCCCTTGTTCCTGGGCATGTCTTAGATCGTCAATCGTCTGTTTGAGCTCTTGAACTTCATGGATGAGCTGTTTGTTTTGCTCCCTGATTTTATTTTGCTGAAGGCGGGACTGTTCATTTTGCTGAACCAGAAAACTGACAAGCTTTTTCATATCCGTAAGCTCATGATTCACATTCATGAGCGATGTGCTGCTGCTTTCTTCCTCATCCTCCACTGTAATGGTGACCGGGAATCCAGCTTCTTCAAGCTTGGTGGTTACTTCTTCTTTCTTTAATCCATCAGAATATAATTTTCTAATTAATTTCAGCTTCTCAATTTCCGAAGCCTGTATTTTATAGCGGTTATGTTCTTTTTTAAAATTTATGTATTCTGCATGCTCCTGCAAATAACGCTTTAAACTATTTTCGGGTATCTCCGGAAGTGCTTCTTTGAGCTCCTTCATTGTCAAATATTGATTTGCCAACGTCCTCAGCACCTTTCTTGGTTTATTGCGGATCAACCGGCAATTGATGGGTACTGTTCATAATCAACCACCTAACCGCCAACAAAACCACCACGCTTCATTTTGCAGCTTTTCCATTACCCATCGGATCGGCCACAATTAACAGTACTCCCCCATGACTCCAACAGACCTTCATACGTTCACTCGTCCTAAAACACTGCTATATCAACGTTTTTACTCAAAACCTTTACCAACCATCCAACCACCAACATACTAACCACGTCTATTTATACTTGTAAAACCGCTTCCTATCTCTATATATTCTATCATAGCTTTTTCAGCTCCTGCATAAAAGAGACTTTTAACTTAAAAAACTATTAATTACCATGAATTTGCGCTTTAAACAACCTAACCGCCATTAACCACCTAACCACCAACATTTCAACCATTTCATTTTTACAGATTCTCTTCCTCCTCTCCCCTCCCCTTTTAGTATTTTTTTCGATAAAAAATGCACCTATCAAACGCTGCTGGAGGCAGTCATTTTAATAGGTGCACTTTGATTAGTTTTGCGGTTTATATTCTTCTGGACGATCAGTTGTGTGCTTAAAATGATAGCGGATGGCTTCACAAATTCGTTTGGAAGCATTGCCGTCTCCGTATGGATTTACAGCTTTGGCCATTTTTTCGTAAGCAGTCCCGTCAGTTAAAAGCTCTGTTGCCAGTTCATAGATTGGCTGTTCTTCAATACCGGCAAGCTTTAGGGTACCCGCTTCGATCCCTTCAGGCCTTTCCGTTGTATCACGCAGGACAAGCACAGGCACGCCAAGCGATGGCGCTTCCTCCTGTACTCCGCCTGAGTCTGTTAAAATCAAATGGGCTCTGGAAGCAAAGTTATGGAAATCAATGACGTCAAGCGGTTCAATTAAATGAATGCGGTTGTCGTCACCAAGTATTTCAGAAGCGATTTCCCTTACTGCCGGGTTTAGGTGTACCGGGTAAACCACTTGAATGTCATTCTGTTCTTCCACAAGCCTCTTAATGGCCTTGAACATGTTTCTCATTGGCTCGCCCAAGTTTTCTCGGCGATGTGCGGTCAGCAGCACGAGACGGTCATCGCCGACTTTTTCAAGCACTTCATGATGATACTCGTCCTTAACCGTTGTTTTAAGTGCATCGATCGCTGTATTTCCTGTAATGAAAATTTTCTCGGCCGGTTTGTTTTCATTTAAAAGGTTTTCAGCTGATTTTGCTGTCGGCGAGAAATGAAGATCGGCCATAACGCCTGTTAACTGGCGGTTCATTTCCTCCGGGAATGGAGAGTACTTATTCCATGTGCGCAATCCAGCTTCAACATGACCGACTTCAATCTGATTGTAGAATGCAGCAAGGCTCGCAATGAAAGTAGTGGTCGTATCGCCGTGAACAAGCACGATATCAGGCTTCACTTCCTTCATGATTTTATCAAGGCCTTCCAGTCCGCGTGTTGTCACGTCTACCAAAGTCTGGCGGTCTTTCATGATATTCAGGTCATAATCCGGTTTAACATGAAAGATATTTAAAACCTGATCAAGCATTTCACGATGCTGGGCTGTTACAGTCACAATCGATTCAAAGTGATCAGGATATTTTTGCAATTCAAGAACAAGCGGAGCCATTTTTATGGCTTCCGGCCTTGTCCCAAAAATCGTCATAACTTTAATCGGGCGATTCATTCGAAGCACCTTCCTTTTTTAAAAGATATTAGATCTTTTTGTCCGACTATTGCCCGCTAGATTACTTCGTACCGAATAAGCGGTCGCCTGCATCTCCAAGTCCAGGGACAATATAGCCCTTTTCGTTCAGCTTTTCATCTAAAGCTGCAATATAGATGTCCACGTCAGGGTGTGCTTCTTTTACTGCCTCTACTCCTTCTGGAGCTGCAATCAGGCACATGAATTTAATATTTTTGCCGCCGCGCTTTTTAAGAGAGTGGATCGCCTCAACAGCTGAACCGCCTGTTGCAAGCATTGGATCTACTACGATAAAGTCTCTTTCTTCCACATCACTTGGAAGCTTTACATAGTATTCAACCGGCTGCAATGTTTCCGGATCGCGGTATAAGCCAATGTGACCTACCTTTGCAGCTGGGATCAGCTTCAGGATGCCGTCGACCATGCCGATACCCGCACGTAAAATCGGGATAATTCCAATCTTCTTCCCTGATAATACGTTGGATTTTGTCAGGCTAACAGGTGTTTCAATTTCGATTTCCTCCAAAGGCATATCACGAGTAATTTCAAATGCCATAAGTGTTGCCACTTCGTCGACTAGCTCGCGGAATTCCTTTGTTCCCGTACTTTTTTCACGAATGTATGTAAGCTTATGCTGAATTAATGGATGGTCAAAAACGTAAACCTTTGCCATGAGTATCTCTCCTTTTCAATATGCAGAATGAGTCGAACCACACTTCGTCTAATTTTACAGAAAAACAATTCCATCGGCAACCATGATTCGCTTTTGTAAAAGAAAAGTCATTTTTCTAAGATTCCCTATTTTTATTTTTCGCATGCAAAAGCCGGTCCCAGCAATGAGACCGGCTGCTTTTTTTATAACTTTCGTAAGTTTGCTTCTATTTTTCAGGATATAAAGTGAAGCTGCTTGTTAAAGACTCAACGCGCTGAGCTGCTTCTTGAAGCTTTCCTTCATCTTCGTGATTTTTTAATGTGAAGGCAATGATGGACGCGATTTCTTCCATCTCCTTTTCACCGAAGCCGCGGGAAGTAACGGCCGCTGTCCCAATGCGGACACCGCTTGTTACGAATGGGCTTTCAGGATCGAAAGGAATGGTATTTTTGTTGACCGTAATGCCGACCTCATCAAGCACCTTTTCTGCAATCTTACCAGTTAAGCCAAGGGAACGAAGGTCAACTAGTAATAAGTGGTTGTCTGTGCCTCCGGAAACAAGGTCAATTCCTTCACTTTGCAATGCTTCAGCAAGCTTCTTCGCATTGGAAATGATATTTTCAGCATATGTTTTGAAATCATCCTGAAGCGCTTCGCCGAAAGCAACCGCTTTGGCAGCAATAACATGCATTAAAGGACCGCCCTGGATGCCAGGGAAAATGGATTTATCAATCTTCTTTGCATATTCTTCTTTACAAAGAATCATACCGCCTCGTGGTCCGCGCAATGTTTTATGAGTAGTGGTTGTAACAAAGTCCGCAAACGGAACCGGATTCTGATGAAGCCCAGCTGCTACAAGGCCTGCGATATGAGCCATATCAACCATTAGCATCGCGCCTACTTCATCCGCAATTTCACGGAAACGTTTGAAATCAATTTCACGCGGATAGGCACTTGCACCTGCTACAATTAATTTCGGCTTATGCTGGCGGGCTTTTTCAAGCACATCCTCATAGTTGATGCGATGATTTTCTTCATCCACACCATACTCCACGAAATTATACTGAACACCGCTGAAGTTAACAGGGCTACCGTGTGTTAAATGTCCCCCATGGGAAAGATTCATACCCAGAACAGTGTCACCCTGCTCTAATACAGTGAAATAAACAGCCATATTGGCCTGTGCGCCTGAATGCGGCTGCACATTCACATGCTCTGCTCCGAAAATTTGCTTCGCGCGGTCGCGTGCCAAATCTTCTACCACATCCACATGCTCACATCCGCCATAATAACGTCGGCCAGGATAGCCCTCAGCATATTTATTCGTTAAAACGGAACCCTGCGCTTCCATTACCGCTTCACTGACAAAGTTTTCAGAAGCGATTAATTCAATCTTTGATCTCTGGCGTCCCAACTCATCTTGAATCGACTTGAAAACCTGCTCATCCTGCTGTGCTAAATGCTTCATAAGAATCCTCCCTTTTCCTCAACACACTTTTTGTCGGTAAGAAGTCTATTTACCTTCCAGACCTGGACTGAACTCCAGCTCCAGCGCCTGCCAAGACCCTTACACATTTCTATGTATCGTTCTTTTGTGAAAATTCTTTTTTATTTTAGCATGTTTTCTAAAAAAGTGACAGGTACCTGTACCAGTTCGTAAAAGTGGTATAGGTACCTGGTACCATCCTGTTATTCCCAGTTCCAGTAATCCAGTTCGCCAAGGTAAGGAGAGCGGATTTGTTCTTCTTCTTTAAGCTTTAATAATTCCTTTACTGGACCGGTTACGACAGCACCGTATACTTTAAAGCCATTTTCTTTGAGATATTTATGGCGTTCTTCTAGGTGATCGAGCCCCAGGAAATTTTCATAATAGCTTTGTGATTTATTTTCTAATAGATTTTCCATCTGTTTAAGCATGGTTGCTTTATTTTCATCCATAAATTCCTCTGTCAGAGACAACTTTGATTCTGACATATAATCATCCCCAGCTTCCCTGGCGCCTGTTAGTCCATAAATAGAGGCTAATTCAATGGAGTCTCCACCGCTGCCATAGCCGATCTGGAATTCCTTCAGTTCACCTGTATATAATGGCATCCAGAGAACTTCGAGGTCATAGGGCTTCAGCATTTCCATCAGCTCTTCCGGTTTCATATACGATTTTGTAGAAAACGCTAATTCCCCCACGGTACCTTCATGAATTTTGGATAGAGGGGTCCACACTTTTGGATCCTCATTGGCTGTTAGTGTTGCCCCGGTATTCGGATTTTCAGGCAGAGAAAAACGATAAATGCTTTCATGGCCAGGCTCAAACCTCTGAATATTAAAGGTTGAATAAGCATTAAACAGCCTTTTCTCAATCTGGACCTCTCCAACCGCCTGAAAATCCTGCCCAACCTTTCGTGTGATAGGATATGAAATTTTATGAGTCAGAAAAGCGGTTACCTCCTTGTTTGTGAAACCGCCAAAATTCTCATGAAGGTTCGGGTGTTTCCAATCAAGTGCCAGCTTGCTGTAAAAGGCATGTTTCCTTTCGGTATGAAAGGCATCCGATATGATATTCACAGCCATCATATAGACCCAGAAAAGCAGCAGGCAGGCAGCCAAGACCCTTAAGACCCTCATCGTTAACGTAAAGCGGTACTTTGTCATGATTTTCTTTTCGCGGTCTTTGTTCCAATCACTCATCTTTCTCCCTCCATTGACTATCGGCTATCTGCGCCAGCTTTTTCCGCGCCCTATGCAGTGTCACCTTTACCTGATTTTCAGACAAATCCAGTGCCTCTTCTATTTCGCTATAGCTAAATGATTCATACTCTCTTAAATATAAGACAGAGCGGTACTGCTCCGGCAAGCAGCCCAGCAGGTCCTCAACCTTCTCCTTTGTTTCTTTCTGTAATGCTGAATCCTCCGGCAAACCATATGGACTCGTCATTTCATCTTTGGAAAATAGATAATCGGCAAAAGGAATCTTTTTTCTTCTCTGCCTCTTCCTCCATTCATCCAAATAGGCATTCCTCGCTACTTTAAAAAGCCACGCCCGCACATCCTCCTGCTGATAGAAAGAGAGAGAAACAGTTGCTCTCACGAAAGTTTCCTGCGTTAAATCCTCCGCTGTTTCCCTGGAACCGGACATTTTATATAAATAGTAATAAAGCGGCCTGGCATAATGCCGATACAAATCATCCAGCCGTTCCCGCCGGTTCTCCTTCAACGTTCCCCTCCCCCTCTCTTCAGAACCTACATCAGTAAAACGTGCAGCTCTGATAAATGTTACAGCTTTTTTTCAAAAAGGTACCAGGTACCTGTACCACTTCAGCCAACTGGTATAGGTACCTGGTACCAGCTGACTTTAATAAAAAAAGCCCCTCATCAGAAGGGACTTCAATTAGCATGATTCGTTTTCGGGTTTTGGTTCGTAGATCGCCCTGGCTCCGCCGATTAGTTTTGGTCTTGTTTTGGCCATGGTAACGTGGGCATTTCCGATCGATTTTTGTAAAGTCCGGATCGGGACGGCTACATGCTTTAAGTGCATGCCGATCAGCGTGTCACCGATATCGATGCCGGCATCCGCCTTAATAAACTCCACCATAACCGGGTCACGAAAGTGTTCATAGGCATATGTTGCCATCGCACCGCCGGCCGTGCGGTGGGGGATGACGGTCACTTCATCCAGGTTTTTCGCATCGGCGGTTTCCCGTTCGACGACCAGAGCACGGTTCAAATGTTCACAGCATTGAAATGCCAGAGACACTCCAGTATCTTTACGCAGCTTGTCCATCCGTGCGAAGATCATGTCTGCTACTTGCTCAGTGCCGGCCGTACCAATGCGCTTGCCGGCCACCTCACTTGTGCTGCACCCCACTACAAGGATATGACGTTCATTTAGAGGAACCTGTTCGCTAAATTCATTAATGATGGCATCCAGCTCTTTTTCCCATTGTTCAATCATATCTGTCAAAAAAGCCCACCCTTTCGGAAGCTTTATTTATAATACTTTATATGAATTTAAGCTTTATTTTGTTTCGTATGCTGTAATTTTCCCTACACGGTTTTCATGGCGTCCGCCTTCAAAATCCGTTGAAAGCCATACTTTTGCAATCTCACGTGCCAGTCCAGGTCCAATGACGCGTTCACCCATCGCAAGAATATTGCTGTCATTATGCTCACGAGTTGCTTTTGCACTGAAAACATCATGGACAAGTGCACAGCGAATTCCTTTTACTTTATTCGCAGAAATACTCATGCCAATGCCAGTGCCGCAGATTAAAATGGCTTTTTCAAATTCGCCGTTGGCTACCTTTTCAGCTACCGGAAGTGCGTAATCCGGATAATCTACTGACGTTTCGCAGTCACAGCCGAAATCTTCATATTCAATACCCATTTCATCCATTAAGCTTTTGATTTCTTCGCGGAGATTAATTCCGCCATGGTCTGATGCAATTGCAATTTTCATCTGAAACCCTCCTGTTTGGAAAAGCGCGCATTTATATTAAAATCCTTCTCTTATTTTGACATAAAAGCAGGAAATTATAAAGAAAGTGAGCACATGTTTAAGATAAAAGAGAGCCTCAATAAGGAAGCTCCTTCTTAGGAAATTAAAGCTTAAATTTTGTGATCGTACAGTTTAATTTTTCGGCTTGCTCTTTTAGTTCAAACGCCAATTTTTCCACATTTGCCATCACAGCGGTTTGCTGTTGGGTGGCCGCAGCAACCTCCTGGGCCCCGGCAGAAGTTTCTTCAGCTATTGCCGCAACCTCCTGAGATTGGGTTGAGGTATGCTGAATGCCCTCCATTTGATTGTCTACCAGGCCGGAAATGGCAGAAACAGAAGCGGCCATCTCATTCACCGTTTTGGCCATTTCCTCAATTACTTCATTTGTCTGGGTTCCTTTTTTCACTTCATTATTTGCTGTTTCTACTTGCAGTGAAATTTGCTTCACCACATTGCAGACTTCTTCCTGTATGTTTTTAATCAATTCCGAAATTCCCTGAACTGCCTGGGCACTTTCGTCAGCCAGCTTCCGAACTTCTTCAGCTACGACTGCAAACCCTCTTCCATGATCACCGGCACGGGCAGCCTCAATGGATGCATTTAATGCGAGGAGATTTGTCTGCGCGGCAATATCGCCAACAAGCTGGATAATCCGCTCCACCTTAACCGCATTTTCTTCAAGACGCTTAACCGTTTGCAGGGACTCTTCATTATCCTGCGCCAATTTTTCAATTCCTGAAATGAGAGAATGAATGACTTTCTTCGACTCGATCAGATCCTGGACCATTTCCCCGGAAACAGTCTCGGAAACTCTCGCTTTATCCTGCACCTCTTCAGCAATGCGGATGACATCCTCCATTGATTCTGCGGTTGACTGGATCGAAACGGCTGAATTATCCGCACCCAGGGATATCTCGCTGATGGTTCTGGCGATCGAATCTGCCTGTTCCGCAGCAACCGATGATTCCGTTGAAATCGCAATCACTTTATCATTTGTTTCTTTAAAGTTTTCATCAATTTTCTGGACCATATCTCTTAAACTGAAAAGCATATGGTTAAAGGCAATGCCCAGTGAACGGATCTCATCATCTGATTTGGAAAGCTCGGCATCTGCACGAATATCCCCCTCGGCAGCCATTAAAGCGGTTTTTTCAAGCTTCTGCAAAGGCTTGATGATAAACCCTGCTGCAAAGAAGGCTAATATTCCTGACCAGATAACCCCCATACTTAAGGTTAAAATACTAAAAACGACTTCTCCGAATGGAAGCGAATCTTTAATGCTAGGAAATAATACATAAAGAAAAATAGCACTTGTTGTGTATGTAATAATGGCCAATGAAGTGATAAATAAAACGAGCTTCTTCCTCAGGCCAAATTTATAACCCTTTTTCTCCCCCATTATGTGCCCCCTGATTATTCTTTCTCTTTTTTAAAGCGGTTTAAAATCCGAGCAATACTTTCTGTCATATCTTCGAAGGTACTTCTATAAATCTCAACAGGCCCGCCATAAGGGTCGATAATATCGCCTGCTCCATCCTGGCCCGCAAATTCTTTTAGCGTATAGGTTTTTCCGGCTGCACCAGGAAACATAGCAAGAACCGTACCTTTATGGCCTGACGTCATCGTTAAAATATAGGTGGCCCAATCCACTAAAGCATCGGTCATGCCGGAAGATTTGTGCGCAAACGGGATTCCCTGTTCTTCAAGCACCTTTTTCGTGTGTGCAGAAGCATCGCTTCCATCAGCTGCAAACACTCCCGCCGATTTAACCTCAACCCCAGGCAATGCCTTGCTTTTTAAAATGGCCTCTGCCATTGGGCTTCTGCAAGTATTTCCTGTACAAACAAACAATACATTCGTCACAGATCGGTTCCTCCTTATTTATATCGGTTTAAATCCACAATCATTTATTATTTAAGCGGAAAAATAATACATCTGTACTTTTCTTCCATTATAAGATAAATTCCCCACAGCACATATAGCAACCGGGCAAAAAAAGAAAAAGGGTGACAGGCACCCTTTTCATTTTTCACAAATTATTAACATTTAAACCCGGATAAGGCCGGCTGCTTAAGTATTCGACAAAATTCGGGTGGTACCTGGTACCTTCTATAAAAATAAAAGCTTCACCCCGAACGCGAGCAGGATGGCACCGCCGAGGGCTTCGCTGTAGGAGCCCATCCAGCCCTGGACTTTTCTGCCGGTGAGGAGGCCAGCCCAAGTTAGGGCGGTTGCACCGATTCCGAAGAAGGTTAGGACCAGGAGGGTTTTCGCTCCATAGATTCCGAGACTGAGCCCGACAGAGAAGCTATCCAGGCTAACGCTCAGCGCAAACAGCAGCAGGCCCAGACCTACCGGTGTAATCAGGCTATCCTCATCTTCCCTGAAGCTTGACCAAATCATTTGCACGCCTAATAAAAGGAGCAAACCGCCGCCAACATAGCCGGCGATCGCTCCGAATGTATTTGAAAGGAATCTGCCTGCAATCATTCCGAGCAAGGGCATCCATACATGGAAAAGTCCGATTGTAACCCCGATTTTTATTATCTGCCTAAGGCTGAGTCTGTACATCCCCATACCCAGGCCGACCGAAAAGGCATCCATCCCCAATGCGAATGCCATTAAAGCCAGTGTTAGTATTTCTCCTATCATAGCTGACATTTTTCCGCCCCCTTGGACTTGCTAATTCAGCATATGCACGTCCAAACGGTTTTAGAATGCCATTCTATTCTTGGGGAAAATCTCTTCTTGCCGGGCTGATTTTCTTCTGTCGTCTCGGCTCTGTTATACTTGCCTGTCATTATAGGCTTTTTCTACGGCCTTATCTGAACTTATTCTGGCAGGCTTTTTACCTGCCCAAAGCAAAAAAGCCGTCTCCATCCGAAGCGGCTCTTCCTCTAGATAATCAGCTAATGACCCGATGCCCAGCTGCTTTCATCAGCCGGTTCATGATGGCGTGTCCTACGCCTTCGTTCGGAAACATTTCACTGAAAATAATATCAGCATCCGTATTATTAAAGTGCCTTAAGGCTTCATATAGTGAGCTTGCGACAGTCTCCAGATTTTCCCGCTGTCCGCACGCAAATATATAATCCGCCTGGTAAAATCCTTCGTTTTCCACTGTTGTCAAAACTCCCACAGACAGTCCTTCCTGCCTTTTTTCATCAACAAGCCGCTGGATGTCTTCTCGAGTTCCTTCTACTAAATAAAGTGGAGCATCCGGTGCGTAATGACGGTACTTCATTCCAGGGGATTTCGGTGCCTGGCCCTCATCTGCTAATGCGGGATCAACAGTAACTACACCAACAACCGCTTCAAGCTGTTCCTTTGTGATACCGCCCGGCCTCAAGATGACTGGTACTTCACCGGTACAATCCAATACAGTCGATTCGACACCTACACCTGTCGGACCTCCATCCACAATACCTGCAATTCGCCCATTCAGGTCTTCCCAAACATGTTCTGCTGTCGTCGGACTTGGTCTTCCAGAGCGGTTCGCACTTGGAGCTGCAATAGGAAGCCTCGTTTTTTCCAATAATGCAAGGGCTACAGGGTGATCTGGCATCCTGACGGCAACTGTGGATAACCCGGCTGTGGCCAAATCCGAAAGAACGCCTTCCTTTATATTAAAAATCAGTGTTAAGGGCCCAGGCCAAAAATTCTCCATTAGCTCCAGTGCCTTTTCCGGAATTTCCTCTACAAAGGCGTTCAGCTGGCTTTTTTCAGCAATGTGGATAATAAGTGGGTTATCGCTTGGGCGCCCTTTTGCTCCAAAGATTTTCCTTACCGCATCATCGTCTTTTGCATTCCCGCCTAATCCATACACTGTTTCAGTCGGGAAAGCCACTACTTCATTATTTTTTAAAAGATCGGCAGCCTGTGAAAGCTGTGGGTAACTTTCTCCCTTATCCACATTGTTATCCACCGACCATCTTTTTGTAATCATTGTTATCCACCTTCATAAAAAATGTTTTTTAGCTGTCAAAATTCCTTTATTTTCGACATTTTTTTGAACATTACTTTGGAAAGTATAGTAGAAGATGGAGGATAACTCAAGTTTTATCCACAAATTGTGTATAAATAATGCTATTTTGTGTATAACTTTGGAAACATACCCACAATTCACATGGATAATTTTAAAAAGAAAGAGTTATCCACAGTCAGAATATGTTTTACGTGATCTGATTCAAACAAAACTGCTGGCAGCTGCTCTGTTTCCTCCTGTTTAAATCCAAGCAAATGGAAAAAATCAAGTGAGTTTCTTTTATTCGAAGCAAGATATAACGAATGCAGCTTGCGATCCCTGGCCAGCATTAAAATTTGCTCGAAAAGTACGAATAAATCCTTTTCTGATGCCGAAGCTGACATAACGAGCGACCTCAACAAACCTACTTCTCCATGGGGCTCAATTCCCAGGGTAGCTTTAATATCCCCCGAATCATTCTCCATAATCAAAAAATACTCAATCGCATCCTTAATCCCATCCGTGCTTAAATTTGCTGCTTCCAAAAATGCCGCCAGTCTATCCACATCTTCTACTTGTGCACATCGTACTACGCCTGTTTCCATTTCTTCACCCCATTTTTGTTATTGTCATTCTATGAATATGAAAAAATAGAAAAAGTAGAACAAGAAAAATACTAGATTGCACCATAAAATAAAAACACGGCAGCTGTTATGAATCTGCTGCCGTGTTTATTTTAAAATCGTATTGAATTTTTCAGGTAAAACATTAGTCGTTAGAGTTGCCGCCTTTACGGCCGATTTCTTCATAGAAATCCCGGTCATGATTTTCACTTGTTGCTTCTCCGCCTTTTCTTCCTATTTCTTGATAGAATTCTTTGTCATGGCTTTCAGCTGTTGCTTCTCCGCCTTTTTGGCCTATTTCCTGATAGAAGTCGCTATCATGGCTTTCAGCTGTCGCTTCTCCGCCTTTTTGGCCTATTTCCTGATAGAAGTCCTTATCATGGTTTTGGCTTGTAGCCTCTCCGCCTTTTGAGCCAATTTCCTGATAGAATTCTTTATCATGGTTGCGGCTTGTTGCTTCTCCGCCCATACGTCCTCTTTCTTCACGAGACATTTTATCGTTGTTATTATTGTTGTTGTTTTTAGCCATTATCTTTCATCTCCTTTTGTTTATGTTTTGTTGTTACATTACTTTAAATATCCGTTTTTGATAGATTCAAACGCATGAAAAGAAGATGTTAACCGCTTGTCTTAATTGTAATATTTTTTCCAGTTTCTAAAATAATTCTAAAAAAGGTCTCTATTACGCTTCACTGTAGATTTTCACCCCAATTAACAGTGTGGCAAAAACAACATTGAGCTCTTTATCATAGCCAAAAGAAAAGCTGTTTTCGCAAACTTTGTTGCTTTTTAACCAAGTATTGTAGAGAGGTTGATTTCCGCTCCAGGATGTTCGCTTTCCGCGGGGTGGGCGGTGAGCCTCCTCGCCGCGCAGCGCCTGTGGGGTCTCACCTATCCCACTCCCGCAGGACTTTGAATAAGCTTCCTGAATAAACACCGCACGAAGGAAATGCGATAGCATTTTCGAGGAGTTCACACCTTACGCTCCAATCAACCAACCTTATTTATTGTTCTATTCACAAATCTATTCAAAAACAACAATCTTTTAGAAAACAGCCAAAAAGAAAAGACTCGCTGCTAAAGCAAAGTCTTTATCCGAAGATCTTCTCCCATATTTCTACTAAAAAGAATTTTACTTCTACAGGCTGTTCATCTTCTTCTGTATAAACAGGGGCCGCCTCTTCCTTTTCCTCTTTCTTCGTGTCTGCGGCAGCAGCAGCTACCTCTTTCTCTGCCTTTACTTCTCCCTTTTTATCGCCTTCTTCAAAGCCTTCACTTACAGCCACACCGTTTGAAAAATCAAGGAAGCATAGAGGAGGAAATAACACACACCACCAGTTAGCGCCTTTGCCTTCACCTAATGTAATTAAAATCGCTTCATACTCGCCTGCAGGATATAAAAACTGGCCGTATAGCTTTGTAGGAAAATTTACTTTTCCAAAATCCGCATTTACCTTCTGGTCAGATCCTTCTTCTTCTACAACTTCTTCTGCAATCTTTTGAATCTCTGGCAATCTGGATTGAATCAAATCACGGGCGACTTCAATCGATGTTAACTCTGCAACCCACTCTGTAATCTCTGCATTTACAGCATCTCTCACTTTTCTCTTAATATCCTGATCTTCTTCATAATCACTGTTAGCCAGGATCCGAAGCCTAATTGCTTCGCTTGGAATCACCATCGGCTCATCTGCTGTCACTTCTGTTTTCGGTATATATAAACTTAGAATCGTTCCCAAGGATAAAATCAACACATATAATTTCACAATCGTCTTTGTTTTCATCTCTCCGACACCATCCCTTCACTATCCTCATTGTGGACAGGATGCCAGATTCTTAAACTATTAAAATTAAAAAAATTCCTGTTGCCATTTCCTTTCTCTAACAACCTATAAAAATCGACAAAATTCGGGTGGTACCTGGTACCAAAAAAGCCGCCAGCTGGCGGCTTTTTATCCTATTTCTGCAAATACCATGCGGTCTTTGCCGTTGATGTCATAGACTGTTTCTACTTTTGCTTGTGGAAAGGTTTGCTGCAGAAGTGCACAGACGGCTTCACTTTGGCCGGCGCCTACTTCGAAGCCGATTATGGCTCGCTTGTTTAGAACGGCAGGCAGCTCCTTCATGAAACGCCTGTACAGGTCGAGACCATCTTCTCCGGCAAATAGTGCGCGGTGAGGCTCATGCTTGGTGACCACATCTGACATCCACTCTGCGTCCCTCTCTGGAATATAGGGGGGATTTGATAGGATGATATCAAACCGCTTTTCTTCCGAAATAAGCGGCTGCAGAAGATCCCCCTGCACAAATTCAATTTCAGCGCCATTTCGCTCGGCATTTTCCTGTGCCAGCTGCAGTGTCGGGCCGTAAATATCTGTTGCTGTTACGTTCAGTGCTGGCTTTTCAAGCTTCATCGTGACTGCAATCGCTCCGCTGCCTGTCCCGATATCAGCCAACTCAAGTGTATCAGCATCGCTAAACAGCTTCGGAATCCTTTGCAGGGCATGATAAACAAGCTCTTCCGTTTCCGGCCTTGGAATAAGCACATCCTCGTTGACCAGAAAGGTCCGCCCGTAAAATTCTTCAGAGCCGATTATATATTGCACCGGCTGGCCTGCGGCGTGTGCATGTACAGCCTCCTGGAAAGCGTCCAATGTCTCGGGCTGCAAATCTTCCCGCAAATTAGCCAAAAAGCTTGCTCTGCCCATCTGCATAAAGTGCTGCAATAATAATTCGCCGGCATTTTCATCGCGGTTCGCCTTTTTTAAAAAAGAAGAAGCCCAATTGAGGGCTTCGTATACTTTCATGGATTGATTACTCATTGGAAGCACTGTCCAGCTTTGCAGATTGCTCTTCAACGATCAGCGCGTCAATCACTTCGTCAAGCTTGCCTTGAAGGATTTGATCAAGCTTTTGGATCGTTAAGCCGATGCGGTGGTCAGTCACGCGGTTCTGCGGGAAGTTGTACGTACGGATACGCTCAGAACGGTCACCTGTTCCTACAGCAGATTTACGCTGCTGATCGTATTCCGCCTGTGCTTCCTGCTGGAATTTATCATACACACGTGCACGAAGTACCTTCATCGCTTTTTCCTTATTCTTGATCTGTGATTTTTCGTCCTGGCAGGATACAACCGTACCTGTCGGCAAGTGAGTTAAACGCACGGCTGACATGGTCGTGTTAACACTTTGTCCGCCCGGTCCGCTTGATGCAAATGTATCAACACGGATATCTTTTTCATGAATATCTATTTCAACTTCTTCTGCTTCAGGAAGAACGGCAACCGTTGAAGTAGAAGTATGGATACGACCGCCAGATTCCGTTTCCGGAACGCGCTGTACACGGTGTGCGCCGTTTTCAAACTTAAGTTTTGAATAGGCGCCGTTTCCGTTGATCATAAAAATAATTTCCTTATATCCGCCGACACCTGTGGAGCTCGCTTCAATAACGTCGATCTTCCACCCCTGCGTCTCGGCATAGCGGCTGTACATGCGGTATAAGTCGCCCGCAAATAGAGCAGCTTCGTCACCGCCGGCTGCACCGCGAATTTCCATAATAACGTTTTTATCATCATTAGGGTCTTTAGGAATTAAGAGGACTTTCAGACGTGCTTCCAGATCCTCTTTTCTTTCCTCAAGCTCATCCAATTCTTCTTTTACCATTTCGCGCATTTCTGCATCAAGCTTTTCTTCCAGCATGGCACGCGCATCCTGATATTGCTCTTTCACTTCTTTATATTCGCGATATGTTTCAACAGTTTGCTGAATATCAGACTGTTCCTTTGAATAATCACGAAGCTTTTTCGGATCATTGACAATTTCCGGATCGCTCAAAAGCTCATTTAATCTTTCGTAACGGTCCTCTACAGATTGAAGACGATCAAACACAGCCATTCACCTCATTTTATCCATTAACCGCCGGAATCTGGCCAGCGGGATATATTTTAATAATAAATTTACATCCGTAACTCCATAACATTCTAATTATAGTATAGGTAATAGTTGCAGTCAAAACCAATCGCGATTATGAATGCGGTCTGGATAGTGAGTGGAGTTTTCTGAAAAGTTATTGCCTATTTTAGTGATATCCGATATATTGGTTTTATGAAAAATAAAAAAATTACTCCCATTAAACGTTTGTCACTAAGAGATGAAGTTTATGAAACACTAAAGAAAAATATTGTCCAGCTCGATTTCGAGCCGGGAGCACGGCTTCATGACAAGGAACTTGCTGAAGATTTTGGGATCAGCCGGACTCCTGTCAGGGAAGCTTTGAAACGGCTTGAGGATGAAGGGCTAGTTGAGTCAACTCCTGGCTCCTCCACACGTGTTACACCATTAAATGATGAGGAGGCCAGCCACGCTTTTACAGTTGCAGCTGTTTTACATGCATTGGGCACCAGGCTCGCCGTTCCCCAATTAACCGAAAGAGATTTTGAGCAGCTGGAAACAGCCAACGAAGAACTGGAAATTGCTTTGAAGCAGCAGGACATTATTGGCGCAATCCAGGCTGATGAAGCTTTCCACCAAATATATCTTCAGGCAGCAGCAAATCCAGAGATCATCTCGGCTTTAAAACGGATCATGCCGAAAATTCAACGCTTGGAATTCGCTCAGTTTGGCTCTTTAAATGGCCTGAGTTCCGTTACACAGCATAAAAAGATTATTGAAGTTAGCAGGCATAGAAATGAGGCTTTGGCATCCAGGCTTGTTGAGGAAAACTGGCTGAGTCTCGGAAAGCTTTTAACAAGCAAAGGAAAATGAGGTGATCTGGCTTGAAGGCAATTATATTAGGGGTTTGCTCCGCATTCTTTTTTGCGTTTACGTTCGTACTGAACCGTGCAATGGAGATGGATGGCGGCAGCTGGCTGTGGAGCGCCTCGCTCCGCTATTTTTTCATGGTTCCCCTGCTTGTGGCAATTGTAGCTTTTAGGGGAAATTTGCGCCCGCTTTTCGCTGAAATGAAAAAGGCACCTGGAAAGTGGCTATTATGGAGCTTTGTAGGCTTTGGCTTGTTTTATGCCCCATTATGCTTCGCCGCAGCCTACGGACCCGGATGGCTGATTGCCGGCACCTGGCAGATTACCATTATTTCCGGTTCACTCCTGGCTCCGCTTTTTTATGTTGCGTATCAATCAGGAAATGGCACTGTTCGGGTAAGGGGCAAGATTCCTTATCGCGGCCTAATGATGAGCATGATTATCCTGCTCGGGGTTGCGGTCATGCAATGGGAGCACGCCTCCTCCATTTCCTGGCGCGAAACCCTGTTAGTTGTACTCCCATTAATTTTGGCATCCTTCGCCTATCCTTTAGGCAACCGCAAAATGATGGACGTCTGTGAAAACAGGCTCGATGCTTACCAGCGGGTGCTTGGTATGACCATTGCCAGTCTGCCTTTTTGGCTGATTCTTTCCATAGTGGGTCTGGCTTCAAGCGGTATGCCAAGCTCAGGCCAGGTGGTTCAATCCGGCTTGGTCGCCCTTTTTTCCGGTGTCTTTGCGACGGTATTGTTTTTCGCAGCCACAGACCTTGTTCGAGGCAATATGCAAAAATTAGGTGCAGTAGAGGCAACGCAATCTCTTGAGGTTCTTTTTGCTGTCGCCGGAGAGGTGGTCCTGCTGGCAAGCCCGCTTCCTTCTGCCGTTTCTTTGACAGGTATGGCACTTGTCATTGCCGGTATGGTTCTTCATAGCTATGTAACCTCTAACAAAGTTCTTTTAAAAAGAAAAGCAGCGTAAAAAAATGCCCTGTAAAGCAGGGCATTTTATGTGCGGTCTTCCTGGACTTTTACTTCAATATGATAACGAGGAAGAGCTTTTATAAGCATTTTATGCAATTGTGCTTCGGCATCGATTTTTTCCTGATTGGTCATCATGCCTTTACGGTAAGCTGTTACCCACATATCTTCTCCATTTACCCAAACAGCACCAGGGCGGTAGCCTTCATTTGCAGCAACTACTTTGCGGGCATGGTTGATATCATCCTGGTTGTCCAGGCGTTTGCCATCGAAATTTATAAAATTAGGATTCTGGTCGCCGCTAAAAGTCCTGTCCAGCGTATCATTGTCCTCTGGGCGATCCAGATCATTGTTAATAAATGAAGTGCCATCCCTGCTCTCTTGGTTATAAGCATTATCTGTCCCCTGATCCTGGGCACAGCCAGCCATAAATGCGAGCATCAGAATGAAAACACCAAGCTTTTTCATAACTAACACCTCCTTTTTATAGCATGTCCGCTATAAGGAGGATTGTGCGGGCCAAATTAAGGGAAATTGGGCTGCTCTTTTTTGTTTATACTTCACTTTCTGTTTTTATGAAGCAGTTGGGCTGATATATGCTTCACTTTTACTTTTTATGAATCACTTTCCAGTATATATGCGTCACTTTCCGATTTTTTGCACCACTTCCCAGTCTGATGCGATTACAGCCCCGTCCTTTTACTACATAAAAAAACTGCCCGGAACAACGCCAGGGCAGAGAGATCGTTAAGTATTAAAATTATGATAAAGACTCAGTTGTCTCAGGATTTTCTATAACATTGGGCGATTTGGGAACTTCATGATGATGGCGGCAGCGCGGTTCATATGCTTCTGATGCGCCAACCAGGATAACGGGATCATCGTATGAAGCTGGCTTTCCATTGATCAGGCGCTGTGTACGGCTTGCAGGCGATCCGCAAACGGCACATACAGCCTGAAGCTTTGTAACCAATTCAGCAATCGCCATAATGGCAGGCATTTGGCCAAATGGCTCTCCGCGGAAGTCCTGATCAAGTCCGGCAGCGATTACACGGTGTCCGCTGTCAGCCAGATGCTGGATGACCTTCACGATTTCGTTGTCAAAAAACTGCACCTCATCGATGGCAATCAAATCAATTTCAGGATTAATGTATTTAAAAATATCGGTAGACTGGATTACAGGTCTAGCTATGATAGAAGTTCCATTGTGTGAAACGACAGCCTCATCACTGTACCGGTTATCAATTTGCGGCTTAAAAACAGCAATTTGCTGTTTGGCAAACTGAGCTCTTCGTACACGGCGAATCAGCTCTTCTGATTTGCCTGAAAACATGCTTCCGCAAATGACTTCCACCCATCCGTGATGATTCATAACGTACATGAACGGCCTCTCCTTCCTCGTTCTATCTAATATAATCGAAATGCGTAAGGCGCCTGCTCATCGGCGACAAGCATAAGAAAAGCCGACGAAAAGGTTGCTCTTTACCTTTTTGGCGGATTGGCTTATGACCTCGAGCCGATGGCGCCTGAAGCTAGACACCCGTCAGACTTCAAAAATTACACTTTTCTATTTTTTGTTCTAATTATTATTTTATGAAGAAAGGGTCGAGCTGTTAAAATTCCTTTTTTACTCGTGCGCTTTTTCAGAGCCTTGGGTAAAATGGCCCTGGCAAAACAGTTCTTCATATCCGCATAAAGACCGGCTTGCGGCCTTCATTAGCAATAAAAAACAGGCAAGAAAGTTAACTTGCCTGTTTTTGTTGTTTATTATTTTTGTTCTGACTTGATGCCGTATTTCTTGTTGAAACGGTCAACACGTCCGCCAGCTTCAGCGAATTTTTGACGTCCAGTATAGAATGGGTGGCACTCAGAGCAAGTCTCAACGCGGATCTCTTCTTGAACAGAACCCGTTTCGAACTCATTACCGCAAGCACATTTCACCATTGCTTTTTTATAGTTAGGATGAATTCCTGATTTCATTCTTTTCATCTCCTTCCGCCCTGAATCATTCGAAACAGAGTTATATATTACGGGCAATCTGGAATTGCCGTAAACTTCAAAAACACACTGTCATCATTATAACAAGTCCAAGTATATTTTGCAATAAGGGAATTATGCAGCCTGTATTTTCCAAAAGGCAACTCGTTTCTCATAAATGGTTGTTTTGTTTATTAATGTTGCCCGTTGATTTCCGCTGCGGGCACTTGCTTTCCGCGGGGAGGAACGGGAGCCTCCTCGGCTTCGCCTGTGGGGTCTCCCGCTCCCTCTCCTCCCGCAGGACATTGAATATGCTTCCTTGAATTAGCACCGCACGAAGAAAATGCGGATGCATTTTCGAGGATCAAGTGCCCTCCGCTCCAATCAACTCAGTGGGCTAGCATTAGTTTTCCGTCGAAAAAAGCCTTTTACAAAAAAGCCTTCCAAAAAAGCTGCTAAAAACTTTCAAATGTTAATGAGACCGCTTAGCCTTCATTTCCTCAGCCAGATTAGCAAAGAATTCCTCATTTGATTTTGTCTGTTTCAGCCTGCGAAGGAGCTTTTCTGCAAAGTCAGGTGAGTCGGACATGGATTTGCGGATTGCCCATAGTTTGTCCAGGTGGTCTTTTTGGATAAGCAATTCTTCTTTGCGCGTTCCGGAACGGCGAATGTCGATGGCCGGGAATATTCTTCTTTCAGCCAGTGAGCGGTCAAGGTGAAGTTCCATATTTCCAGTACCCTTAAACTCTTCGTAAATTACATCGTCCATTCGTGAACCTGTATCAACAAGCGCAGTCGCAAGAATCGTTAAGCTTCCGCCTTCTTCGATATTGCGGGCCGCACCAAAGAAACGCTTTGGACGGTGGAATGCAGCAGGGTCAATACCGCCTGACAATGTTCTTCCGCTTGGAGGAATGACAAGGTTATAAGCTCTTGCCAGTCTTGTAATGCTATCCATCAAAATGACAACATCGCGCTTATGTTCAACTAAACGCATGGCACGCTCAAGCACAAGCTCAGCCACTTTAATATGGTTCTCCGGCACTTCGTCAAACGTTGAGCTGACAACATCGCCAACAACCGAGCGCTCTATGTCCGTTACCTCTTCCGGACGCTCGTCAATCAATAGGACGATTAATTCTGCTTCCGGATGATTCGTTGTAATGCTGTTGGCAATTTCTTTTAAAAGCATCGTTTTACCTGCTTTAGGAGGCGCAACGATCAAACCGCGCTGCCCAAAACCGACTGGGGCAAGCAAGTCCATAATTCGTGTGGAAACCTGTCTTGTACCTGTTTCCAGCTTCATATGACGGTTTGGATATAAAGGCGTCAATCCTGGGAAATGAACACGCTCTTTCGCTGATTCCGGATCATCGCCATTAACCGCTTCTACTTGAAGCAGGCCGAAATAGCGTTCATTTTCCTTTGGAGGGCGGACCTTCCCGGATACTTTATCTCCGTTTCTTAAATCAAAGCGGCGAATCTGCGAAGCGGAAATATAAATGTCCTCTGAGCTTGGCGAATAGTTGATCGGACGAAGGAAGCCAAAGCCCTCTGATTGGATGATTTCCAGGACACCTTCCATGAAAAAGTAACCTTCCTGCTCTGCCCTTGCTTTCAGGATGGCAAAAATTAATTCTTTTTTCGATAACTTGCTGTAATAAGAAACTTTATATTCACGGGCAAGTTCATAAAGCTCTTTTAGCTTCATATTTTCTAAACTTGAAATGTTTAAACCCATTTTCACACCACACTTTTGAAATTTTCAATTATTTCCTTCATATGCAGCTGTACGAATATAGGACTTTATATGAAAGGAATGGGAAAGACGCTTTTGAGGTTCTTGAAAAAGTTGAAGAATGTCTACTTATGTTCTTAATAAAAGGTTTCGAGGAATGGACCGGTTTGATGTCCGTTTTCAGTTGAAATAAGGAGGTTTCCTCTTCAGTAAAAAACAATCTCTATTTTACCCCTAAATCTAAAAATTAATCAATAACAATTTTTTAAATGGAAAATATAGCAGGAAGGAAATGAAAATGAGCAGGCTGGCATTAGAGGCCAGCCCTCATTTTCAATCTATTTTGCTCTCTATTTAATAACAAGATTAGGCTTTTTATTTAAGCTATGGCGACCTTCAATAAAGCGGACAGTCCCTGATTTGGCACGCATAACAACTGAATGAGTTGAACCGTATGAACCTTTAAACTGTACGCCTTTAAGAAGCTCTCCGTCTGTTACACCTGTTGCGGCAAATATGGCATCATCGCCTCTTACCAGGTCTTCCATTAATAGAACCTTGTTAATATCAAGGCCCATCTTTAGGCATCGCTCTACTTCTGCATCGTTTTGAGGGAGAAGTTTACCCTGGATTTCTCCGCCAAGGCATTTAAGGGCAACCGCTGCAAGAACGCCTTCAGGAGCACCGCCTGAACCGAACAGGATGTCTACACCCGTTTCGTCGAAAGCTGTATTAATCGCTCCAGCCACGTCACCGTCATTGATTAGTTTGATTCTTGCCCCCGCATCTCGCAGCTGGCTGATAATATGCTCATGGCGCTCACGGTTAAGAACGGTTGCCACGACATCATTGATATCTTTATTTTTTGCTCTTGCGACCGCTTTCAAATTATCCAAAACAGAAGCGTTAATATCAATTTGTCCTACGGCTTCAGGACCGACAGCAATTTTATCCATGTACATATCCGGAGCATGAAGCAGGTTTCCATGGTCAGCAACAGCCAGTACAGCCAGTGCATTCCAGCCGCCAGATGCTACGATATTCGTACCTTCCAATGGATCAACAGCTACATCGACGCGAGGCCCGTAGCCTGTTCCAAGCTTTTCCCCAATGTAAAGCATAGGCGCCTCATCCATTTCACCTTCTCCGATAACCACTGTTCCCTTCATTGGCACAGTATCAAACACATCTCTCATCGCAGAAGTAGCTGCATCATCCGCTTCATCCTTTAAACCGCGCCCCATCCAGCGTGCTGATGCTAAAGCAGCACCTTCCGTTACACGGACAAGCTCCATTGACAAACTTCTTTCCATCGATCTTTCCTCCCCAGATTCTAAGGCAGAATTGCATGGGTGAATGGCGGGCCGGTTTAAGATCCCGGCGCCGCATCACCCGCCTTTTTTATTGGTGTAAAGTTCTCTTTATTTTAATTGAAACTAAGCGTTTTTCATTTGTTCCAGTTCTTCTTTACTCATTTCTTCGCGCCAGATTGTGGCACCCAGCCCATTCAGTTTTTCGACCAGATGGCTGTAGCCTCTGTCAATATGTTCAAGGCCTGTTACTTCTGTGACGCCCTCAGCCATTAAGCCAGCAATCACAAGTGCAGCCCCTGCTCTCAGATCGCTTGCCTTTACTTTGGCACCCTGGAGCTGGACTGGACCGTTAATAATGGCGGAACGGCCTTCCACCTTAATATTCGCATTCATTCTGCGAAGCTCATCAATATGTTTAAAACGGGCACTATAAATGGTGTCTGTGACCATGCTTGTTCCTTCTGCCCCTGTAAGCAGCGAAGTCAGCGGCTGCTGAAGGTCCGTAGGAAAACCAGGGTATACCAGTGTTTTAATATCGACAGCTTTCTTTTTATCAGCCGGACCAACAAAAACCTGATCGTCCTTCGTTTCGATCTGAACACCCATTTCACGAAGCTTTGCAATCAGCGATTCGAGGTGATGAGGAATGACATTATCAATCAGTACACCTTCTCCCGCTGCTGCACCAACGATCATATAGGTTCCAGCTTCAATCCGGTCAGGAATAATGGTATGCTGGCAGCCATGCAGGTGATCGACTCCGTCAATTCGGATGACATCTGTTCCGGCTCCCTTAATTTTGGCACCCATATTGGTCAGCAATGTAGCAACATCGATAATTTCGGGTTCTTTGGCGGCATTTTCGATGATCGTCCTGCCCTTCGCCCGAACGGCGGCTAGCATGATATTAATGGTTGCCCCGACGCTGACAACATCCAGATAAATTCGCGCCCCGCGCAATTCATCGGCACGCAAATAAATGGCTCCCTGCTCGTTGGTCACACGTGCGCCAAGCGCTTCAAACCCTTTAATATGCTGGTCGATCGGCCTTGGACCAAGGTGACAGCCTCCAGGCAAGCCAATCACCGCTTTTTTAAAACGGCCAAGCATGGCTCCCATCAAGTAATAGGAAGCACGTAATTTTTTTACTTTTCCGTTCGGCAAAGGCATGGAAATCATGGAAGAGGGATCAACTGTCATATCATTGTCTGTAAATTCAACTGTTCCCCCTATTTCTTCAAGCAGATCTTTTAAAATTTGAACGTCCGAAATATCCGGCAAACCTTCAATTGTCACAGGCGACTCCGCTAAAATGGTAGCCGGGATCAATGCCACCGCACTGTTCTTGGCTCCGCTAATCCGGACTGTTCCTTTTAAAGGATAACCGCCTGCAATCATAAGCTTTTCCATTTGTAACTCCCTTCTAAGCCGTTGTTAATCGTGCACTGCTGAGAGCAACTCTTAATTAGATAACTGTCCAGCTCCAGTGCCTAGCCCCTCGAGTCATAAGCCAAATCACTCCAGAAATCAGGATTTCCTGCGTGATTCGTCTTATGCTTGCCGGGGCTGAACAAGGCACTTCCGCTTTTCTAATGAGAGCCCTTACAGCAAAAGCTATACACTACTTTTCTAACCAATTACGCCAGAAAATAGCCCTAGCTTCTATAAGAAACCGAAATAGGCTTGTCCTAATATTAATGTCAGAAAAATCCCTTGGGAAAATATGCACTTTCATATTATCACGTATCTGTAGTTTACAACATTGCAAGATGTATAAGGAACAATTTTCCAACTGTTTTTTGCAGATTCCGACATTATCTTTATCTTATAGTTTACACGAAAAATCAAATCTCATGTATCGATAACGAAAAAAGTTAAAATTAAGAAAGAAGTACTAAAAGCAGAGGTTCAGGTTATGGGGCCGGCTTTGCTCCGCTTGCCTTATGCAGCGGATACAAAGCCGGGTACCTAGAGTTATTTTACCGAAGAATCAATTATCCTCTTGAATTCCAGTCCGCCAAGAATGCTTCAATTCCCTTATCTGTCAGTGGATGGTTGAATAATTGCTGGATTACTTTATAAGGAACCGTAGCAATATCCGCACCTCTTAAAGCGGCATCGGTAACGTGCTGAGGATGTCTAATGGAAGCTGCAATGATTTCCGTTTCAATGTCATGAATAGCGAAGATTTCTGCAATCGTTGAAATTAAATCAAGACCGTTATGGCCAATATCGTCCAAGCGTCCAAGGAACGGTGAAACATAAGTAGCCCCAGCTCTTGCCGCAAGCAGCGCCTGGTTGGCACTGAAGATTAAAGTAACGTTTGTTTTAATGCCTTCTTTTGAAAAAGCGCTAACGGCCTTTAATCCATCCGGGGTCATCGGAACCTTGATTGTAATGTTTGGCGCAATTGCAGCTAGCTCTTTCCCTTCTCTAATCATTCCTTCTGCATCAAGGGCGATTACTTCTGCACTAACGGACCCGGGAACCAATTCCGTAATTTCGCGAAGGCGGTCAGGAAAGGATACATTTTTTTCTTTCGCAACCAATGATGGATTGGTTGTTACACCAGCTACTACCCCAAGCGAAAATGCTTCTTTAATTTCTTCCATGTTTGCCGTATCGATAAAAAACTTCATAATAATCCCACCTTGTTTAATATTTTGATAATTATCTATGTATTATTAAATAAAGTCTCTATTCTGTAAAGCCTTGGGTAACCTGCAACCCTTAAGTAATATAATATACAGGGAAACCGCCCCTAAAACTAGAAGGCGGTTTCTCTTATTACTTGTTCAGTTCTTAAATTATGCTTTGTTAGAAGAACCAAACTCACGCATTTTGCCGATAACTGTTTCTTTAATCGCTTCACGTGCAGGACCTAAGTATTTGCGTGGATCATACATTTCTGTATCTGCTGCCAATACTTCACGAACACGCTTTGCAGAAGCAATTTGGTTCTCTGTATTTACATTGATTTTAGCTGTTCCTAATGAAACTGCTTTTTGAATATCTTTTGTTGGGATACCTGTTCCGCCATGAAGAACTAAAGGAACACCCGTAAGGTTTCCGATTTCTTCCATTTCAACGAAACCTAAGTTAGGCTCACCTTTGTAAGGGCCATGAACAGAACCTAGTGCTGGTGCAAGGCAGTCGATGCCTGTACGCTTCACTAGCTCTTCACATTCTTTTGCATCTGCATAAATAACGCCGTCAGCAACAACATCGTCTTCCTGTCCTCCGACAGTTCCTAACTCTGCTTCAACTGAAACGCCTTTTGCATGCGCATATTCAACTACTTTGCTGGTAGTTGCTACGTTTTCTTCAAACGGATCATGAGAAGCGTCGATCATAACAGAAGTGAATCCTGCTTCGATTGCTTCTTTACATTTATCAAAACTTGAACCGTGGTCTAAGTGAATAGCCACTGGAACTGTAATTTTGTAATCTTCCAGCAGTCCTTCAACCATTTTTACAACCGTTACGAAGCCGCCCATGTAACGAGCCGCACCTTCGGAAACACCAAGGATTACAGGTGACTTTTCCTCTTCTGCAGCCTGCAGGATAGCTTGAGTGAACTCAAGGTTGTTTAAGTTAAATTGACCTACTGCATAGCCTTCTGATTTTGCTTTGTTCAGCATTTCAGTCATAGAAACTAAAGGCATTTTTCTTCCTCCTTATTGATGATCGATTAAGTTTTTCACAGGGCATGGACTGTTAAAGTTTTCCCCTTAACACTAACGAATATGTACCCTTAAAATCCCCTGTTAAACGAAAGCGATCCTTTGGAATTCATTTGTTATCATACCAAAAAGGATTTAGAAAAGCCATTAATCTAGAGCGTTTTTCTTAATTGTCATAAAGCAAACGCTATCATTTTCAAGCCGATGGAATTTCAGGGTAAAAACGGTTTTTTTTACACCTTAATTGGAATTGGGAACCGGCAAATACTTCTTTACGGCTGCCCGAATATCATCAATATCAAATGGTTTTGCAAAGTGGGTAAGAGCACCTAGATCTTTGGCTTCCTGAATCATATCCAGCTCACCATACGCAGTCATGATAATGACCCGGATATCCTTATCAACCACTCTCATTCTTTTTAAAATTTCAATCCCGTCCATTCCTGGAATTTTCATATCCAGAAGGACGAGGTCAGGCGAATGCTTGGAAACAATGTCGAGAGCCTGGACTCCATTGGCAGCCTGGTATGTGTCGTACCCTTCTTTCTGTAATACCTCATTAAGTAAAATGCGGATTCCGAACTGATCATCTACGATTAAAATTTTCCCTTTCATCAAGCCACCTCTTCCTGTCGTTTTAAAAGCACTTTGATTAAATACTTACTCAATTATGACTGCAGGTCACTTAACTGTACATTCTCCTACAGGTAATTTCTCTATAAAACAGCATATTTCCTGCTATTTTTTACAATTTAACCGTGAATATTTTACCTTTTCCTCTTGATTCACTATAATAGAATCCCAGGAAGCAGTGACTGAAGGAGTGAAATACTTTGTTAAAAATGTTCTCTACCCAGCTTACAGGCTTGTTTAAGCGATTGCAGGAGAAAGAGGAATTCGCCATCGAAGACAGCGCGCGCTTACTGGCCCAAGCCGCTGCAGGCGATGGAAAAATATATATATATGGTACTCATGAAATGAGCAGTATCGGCTATGAAGCTACCCAAAGCATGGAACCGCTCCGGGATGCGGCAATTTGGGGGAATGATAACGAAATTTCGGAAACAGACAGATTGATTATTTTTTCAAGATATTCTGATGATGATGAGGCTATTTCATTAGCAAAAAAACTAGCCGACAAAGGCATCCCTTTTGTGGCAGTGAGTACGGAAAAAGCTGATCGCAGCGAAAACCTAGCCAATTTGGCCGATGTTCACATCGATTTGAAGCTAACGAAAGGGCTCCTTCCTGACGAAGAAGGAAACCGTTTTGGTTACCCTGCCTCCATGGCTGCTTTATTTGTGTATTACGGAATCAAATTTACAATTGAAGAGATTTTGGCGGAATACGAATAGTATTTTCAAAGAAATTTTAAACATATCGCGAAAATCTTCTCGCGCTCGTTCATGCCCATAAAAAAATCCCTCCGCACCTGGAGGGATTTTTTCATATCTTATAATTTCTCGCTAAATTTCAGTGATGCCCCAATAAACTCACGGAATAAAGGCTGCGGGCGTGTTGGCCTTGAAATAAACTCCGGATGGAACTGAGATGCCACGAACCAAGGATGGTCCTTCACCTCGATGATTTCCACTAAGCGGCCGTCCGGGCTTGTACCAGAAAAGACAAATCCGGCCTTCTCCATATCCTGGCGGTAATGGTTGTTAAACTCATAGCGATGGCGATGGCGCTCATAAACCACTTCATCCTGGTAAGCTTCAAATGCTTTCGTGTCTTCTTCCAATTTACAAGCTTGTACCCCAAGTCTCAATGTTCCGCCTAAATCTTCGATGTCCTTTTGCTCAGGCAGAAGGTCGATGATTGGGTGTTCCGTTTCAGGGTTAATTTCTGCAGAATGTGCATCCTTTAGGCCCAGTACGTTTCTTGCAAATTCAATGGAAGCAAGCTGCATGCCAAGGCAAATGCCAAGGAATGGCTTTTTATTTTCGCGTGCAAATTGGATCGCAAGAATTTTACCTTCAATCCCGCGGTCTCCGAATCCGCCCGGAACAAGGATTCCATCTGCATCGTTTAGTAATTCTGTTACATTATCTTTGTTCACTTCTTCAGAGTTAATCCATTTTATCTCAATATCAGAATCAAAAGCATAGCCTGCATGTTTTAATGCTTCTACTACAGAAATATAGGCATCCTGCAATTCAACATATTTACCGACAAGGGCAATCTTGGTTTTCTTAGACAGGTTTAGAACCTTGTCCACAAGCTGATTCCACTCTGCCATGTCTGCTTCTCCGCACTCAAGCTTCAAATGTTTGCAGACAATCTGGTCAAGATGCTGCTCTTGAAGCGATAACGGTACGGAATATAAAGTTTCTGCATCGGTTGCTTCAATAACTGCTTCTTTATCGATATCACAGAATAACGCAATTTTATCCTTCATGTCCTGGGAAATCGGCATTTCTGTACGAAGAACAATTACGTTTGGCTGGATGCCAAGGCTTCTTAGTTCTTTTACGCTGTGCTGAGTCGGTTTTGTTTTCATTTCTCCTGCCGCTTTGATATAAGGAACCAGCGTACAGTGAATGTACATCACATTGTCACGGCCGATGTCGCTCTTGATCTGGCGAATTGCTTCTAGGAATGGAAGTGATTCAATGTCCCCTACTGTTCCGCCGATTTCTGTAATGACCACATCCGCATTGGTTTCGTGACCTGCACGGAATACTTTATCCTTAATTTCATTGGTAATATGCGGAATAACCTGTACAGTTCCTCCGTTATAATCTCCACGGCGTTCTTTTCTAAGCACCGTTGAGTAGATTTTACCCGTTGTTACACTGCTGTACTTTGTCAGGTTAATATCAACAAAGCGCTCATAGTGGCCCAGGTCCAAGTCAGTCTCTGCACCGTCACCCGTTACGAATACCTCACCATGCTGGTACGGGCTCATTGTTCCCGGATCCACATTTATGTAAGGATCAAATTTTTGAATCGTAACCGTTAAACCTCTGTTTTTCAAAAGGCGCCCAAGTGATGCTGCTGTAATCCCTTTTCCTAATGATGATACAACCCCGCCTGTTACAAAAATATACTTTGTCATGTAAAATTCCCCCTCAATATCAGTTTGTGCATATTCGTCTTGGTTTAAAGACTTCATTAAAAAAATTCTATCTTCCAGCTGCAGGATTTTTTCAATCCGAAGCTGCACCATTCGGCAAAGGGGAGGAAACGCAATTTTATCCATTCACCCTTAGAAGAGACGATCGTTCGCCTCTCCCATATAAAAAATAAGGCTCTGTTACACTTGCCTGCTGATTTCCGCTCCAGGAGCTCGCTTTCCGCGGGCGGTCCGGGAGCCTCCTCGGCGCAGCCGCGCCTGCGGGGTCTCCCTTTGACCCGCTTCTCCCGCTGGAGTCTCGCTCCTTCCACTCCATTCAACAGGTTGCAAATATAAACAATGAGCTTTAACAGAGCCAAAAATAAAAAGCGCTCCGCTTACTTATAAAGTAAGGGAGCGCTATTAGCGTCTAACGAATCGTTCCTTTTTTAAGGAGCCCAAAAAGTATTCTACAAGCCCTGAAACGAAAAGTCAAGATTATAAATCTTCTTCGTCCTCATCCAGTTCAAGTTCATCTTCTTCAAGGTCATCATCGTCATCATCTTCATCAAGATCGAATTCTTCTTCATCTTTATCAATAATTTCAGCGTCATCCTCGAAGTCTTCGTCAAGATCGTCGTCATCATCAAGAAGATCATCATCATCGTCATCTGTCAGATCGTCATCATCAAAACCGTCGTCATCATAATCGATATCCTCTTCATCCAGTTCATCATAATCTTCAAGGTCAAGATCATCATCGGCGACCTTCTTCTTCGCCTTTTTCTTCTTAGGCTTGATAACGGAAACGACTTCTTCTTCATATTGGTCTACCGGATACCATGAACGAAGACCCCAGCGGTTGTCGCCCAATCCAATAAAATGTCCATCTATATTTAAATCAGTGTAGAACTGTGCAATTTTCGATTTAACTTGTTCCTTTGAAAGGTTCAGAATCTTAGTCACTTCATCCATAATGTCATTAAAAGCCATCGGTTCTTTTTTGCTTTTTAAAAGTTCATAAGCCACTTCAATTAATGACATTTCTTGTAATTCTTCTTTTGAGAATTGTTCCAAACTCAATATCAGCACTTCCTTTCCCTATGTAACGCTATTAGGCAGCGTAAATAACAAAAACACGCACAAACTTAAATGAAGCCCTATTGGCTCTATATTTTGAGAGCACAAAAAAACACTTGAACTGCCCCCAAGAAGACATATTCTTCATTATAAACAAATTTTTACGGTTTATGCCAGTTATATCTGCTGTTCTGGCATTTTTTCTGCAGTTTTGTACTTTCCAGCCCTGCTAAACATAAACGTTAATGAAAAGGCCTGTTGATTTCCGCTCTTGAAACCAGCTTTCCGCAGGGGTCAGGGAGCATCCTGGCGCATACGCACCTGCGAAGTCTCCCTGCGACCCGCTCCACTCAGCAGGGTGCCAAAATCAAAGCAGTGTATTTCATGCCTATAAATAGAAGAGTTTAATCCACCCTGTTTCTTTTCCGGCCTTTCAAAGGCTGATCCATCTGTTTATACGCCAGCCAAGTAAAATAAAATGATAATAAAAAGAAGGCAATGGCTCCAAGCTGTCTTTCGTATAGGAAGTAAACGCCCGCACTAGCTCCCACTAGAGCTGCATACAGAAATAATTTCTTCACATTTTCACATCCTCAAGCCCCGAAGTGCACCGCTATGTATAATGATTCCATTATATAGGATACGGATGTATTTTGTATGTATTCCGTGTAAAAATTAGGTTATCACTCAGAAGAAGTAAAGGCCTGCAGCATGAGGCTGCAAGCCTTAATTTCAATTATTGACTCCATCGGCCTTTGGATGCCTTATTTTATCTACATATTCCTGCGATATTGCCCGCCCACTTCATAAAGCGCACGTGTGATTTGTCCAAGGCTCGCCACTTTGACGGTTTCCATTAAGGCAGCGAAAATGTTGCCTCCGCTGACTGCCGTTTCCTTCAATTGGTTCAAGGCCCCTTCTGCTTTATCTTTATTGCGCTCCTGGAAGCTGCGCAGATTGCGGATCTGAGTTTCTTTTTCTTCTTTAGTTGCTCTTGCCAGCTCCATATTGTCCATTTCTTCCTCTGAAGGAGGATTCGGATTCAAGTATGTGTTTACCCCGATAATCGGAAGCTCACCGGTATGCTTCTTCATTTCATAATACATAGACTCATCCTGAATCTTTCCGCGCTGATATTGAGTTTCCATGGCACCAAGTACACCGCCGCGGTCATTAATGCGTTCGAATTCCTTCAATACCTGCTCCTCTACAAGATCTGTAAGCTCATCCACGATGAAAGCACCCTGAAGCGGATTTTCATTCTTGGATAATCCATGTTCTTTTGTAATGATCATCTGAATGGCCATCGCACGGCGGACAGACTCTTCTGTCGGAGTGGTAATCGCTTCATCATAAGCATTTGTATGCAGTGAGTTACAGTTATCCTGAAGTGCCATTAATGCCTGCAGTGTTGTGCGAATATCGTTAAAATCGATTTCCTGCGCATGCAGCGACCGCCCGGAAGTCTGGATATGGTACTTCAGCTTTTGGCTTCTTTCATTCGCGCCATACTTATCTCTCATAACAGTCGCCCAGATGCGGCGTGCCACACGGCCAAGCACCGTATACTCAGGATCCAGTCCGTTTGAGAAGAAGAATGAAAGGTTTGGTGCAAAGTCGTTGATATTCATGCCTCTGCTCAAATAATACTCTACATATGTGAAGCCATTTGCCAATGTAAATGCCAGCTGCGAAATTGGGTTCGCACCCGCTTCTGCGATATGATAGCCTGAAATTGAAACAGAGTAATAATTGCGGACCTTATGGTCGATAAAGTACTGCTGGATATCCCCCATCATCCTTAAGGCAAACTCTGTAGAGAAGATACACGTATTTTGGCCCTGGTCTTCTTTTAAAATATCAGCCTGAACCGTTCCCCTCACTGTCTGCAGCGTTTGCGCCCTTACTTCCGTAAACTCTTCCGGAGTGAGCACTCGGCCAAGCTCCTGCTCTTTTGCTTCAATCTGCTGCTCAATGGCTGTATTCATGAACATAGCCAATATGATCGGAGCCGGCCCATTAATGGTCATCGATACAGATGTAGATGGATGGCATAAATCAAATCCGGCATACAGTTTTTTCATATCATCAAGCGTACAAACGCTGACACCGCTCTCCCCGACTTTTCCGTAAATGTCCGGGCGGTAATCCGGATCTTCTCCGTAAAGAGTAACCGAGTCAAACGCTGTGCTTAAACGCTTGGCTGAATCATCTTTTGAAAGATAGTGGAAACGGCGATTCGTCCGTTCAGGCGTACCTTCGCCGGCAAACTGCCTTTTTGGATCTTCTCCCTCGCGTTTGAATGGGAAAACGCCTGCTGTGTACGGGAATGAGCCCGGTACATTTTCTCTATACACCCAGCGGATGATTTCTCCATAATCCTTGTACTTAGGAAGGGCCACCTTTGGAATGGACAGGCCTGATAAGCTCTTGGTTTTTAAAACCGTTATGATTTCCTTATCGCGGATTTTCGTCACAAACTGATCGCCTGCATATTTTTCCTTCAGACGATCCCAGCCCTCAAGAATCTTCTTCGTTTCAGCTGTCAATTTGTCTTCGACCGACGCTTTGATGGCTTCCAATGAAGAGATTGCCTCTTCATTTCCTTCCTGTTCTTTTACAGCAAGAAGAGCACCTTCCAGCTGGAACAATTTGCGGGCAAGATCGGCCTGCTCTTCTGCCTTTTTATGATAGCCGCGTACTGTATCTGAAACCTCACGCAAATAATACCGCTGCTCATTCGGGATAATGACATTCTGCTTTTCCACTTTCGCTTCTTTTGTAAAACTTGTCTCCCAACCTGTGCCTGCATTTTTGTTGATCGTTTCAACCAGTGCAGCAAACACCGCATTTGTTCCCGGATCATTGAACTGGCTTGCAATCGTACCGTATACAGGCATTTCTTCCAGTTCCTTTTCAAAAAGCATCCGGCTGCGCTGATATTGCTTTTGCACCTGGCGCATGGCATCTTCAGACCCTTTGCGCTCAAATTTATTAATAACGATTAAGTCTGCATAATCAATCATATCTATTTTCTCAAGCTGGGAAGGCGCGCCGAATTCACTTGTCATCACATACATAGAGACATCGCAAATTTCAGTAATGCCGGCATCCCCTTGCCCGATTCCGCTCGTTTCCACAATAATCAAGTCAAAGCCGGCCGCCTTTACAACCGAAATTGCATCCTGAATCGCAAGTGAAAGCTCACTTCGGGAATTTCTAGTTGCGAGGCTTCTCATATAAACACGCGGATTAAAGATCGCATTCATGCGAATCCGGTCGCCCAGAAGCGCGCCACCTGTTTTTTGCTTTGTCGGGTCAACGGACAGAATGGCTACCTTCTTTTCCGGGACTTCGTTGATAAAACGGCGGATCAGCTCATCGGTTAAGGAGCTTTTACCGGCACCGCCTGTACCCGTAATCCCAACAACCGGTACCTGTTTTTCAAGCGACTTTACTTTTTCCATCACGGTTTCAAGAGATGCCGCTGCTTCTTTGCTTTCCGTAACCTGATGCTCAGCAAGGGTAATCAGCTTGGCAATCGCATTGGTTTCCCCTTCCTGAAGCTTTTCAATTTGCCCGGATGATCCTGCTGTGAATGTAGGGAAATCACATTCTTGAATCATCTGGTTGATCATGCCCTGCAGGCCATGCTTTCGGCCATCTTCAGGCGAAAAAATTCTCGCGATTCCGTACTCATGCAATTCCTTGATTTCCTTCGGGATGATAACCCCGCCGCCACCGCCATAAATGCGGATATGGGAAGCGCCTCTTTCCTTCAGCAAGTCATACATATACTTGAAATACTCAACATGCCCTCCCTGATAAGAGGAAATGGCGATTCCCTGTACATCTTCCTGAATCGCAGCGTTCACGACTTCTTCTACCGAACGGTTATGACCCAGGTGGATTACCTCCGCACCGCTCGCCTGAATGATTCTGCGCATAATGTTAATGGAAGCATCATGGCCATCAAAAAGACTCGAAGCTGTTACAAAGCGAATATGATTTTTCGGCTTATACACTTCTGGATTACTCATACTTCTCCCCCTTGTCCGAAAGCGCAGGCACCAGGGCAGCTGATGCTGTGCGCATAAAAATTTAACTTGTTAAGCTTTTTCCGAAACCTTGTCTGGGTTTTTTATCCCTTGAAAAAGCAGATCCGTCTGCAGCTGGATATATTCATCAATCGTGTACAACTTTTGCAATGACCAGCGCCGGAACGCCCACATTTGCCCTTGGACAAAAATGTTATGGGCAATCATCTTGATTTTTCCTTCCGGAAGGTCCAGCTCTCCGTTTTCCACACAAAGTGTGATGACATGCTCGAACATGCCAACCATTTCGATTTCTTTTTTCAAAACATAAGGAAGCGCGTCCTTTGTTAAGGATTTGACTTCCTGGTACATGACGAGCACTTCATCCTGCATTTCATCGACTACCTTGAAATAATCGGCAATTCCCTGCTCCAGGCTTTCAAGCGTGCCCTGATTTGTATCAAGACCCTTTTGCAGGCGCTCTGCAACCTGATCATAGATGCTGTCACAAACCAGATATAATACGTCTTCCTTGGTCCGGATATACTCATAAAGCGTCCCGATACTAAAACCAGATGCCTTAGCGATTTCTCTAGTTGTTGTACGATGGAACCCTTTTTGGATAAAAAGGGTGACGGCACCTTTAATCATCTGATCACGCCTCTTTTTGACAAGACGCTCATCTTTAACAGAAGCTTGAACTTCCCGTTTCTTCATTACTTATCTACCGCCTCCCGTGAATCATTCCCTGAATACCTGTTTATTTTGAAGAGGATTTCCTCATAGAATGTTGTGTTAGTTTACGAATTCTGACCGTTGATTTCCGCGGCAGGCACACAGCGAACCCGCGGGGAGCGATGTGAGCCTCCCCGGCTATGCCTGCGGGGTCTCACATTCCCTCACTTCCCGCAGGACCATAGAATAACCATCCTTGTGTAAACACCGCATGAAAAAATTTCGAGGATCAAGTGCCCCCCGCTCCAATCAACTAGTCAGTCGCCTAAAATCAACAAACGTTACGAAAATAGCCTTTGAAATAACTACTGTGAGATCCTTTTATTTCGTTACCATCCGCGAGATTACGAGACGCTGAATTTCCTGCGTTCCTTCGTAAATCTGCGTGATTTTTGCATCACGCATAAAGCGCTCAACCGGATAATCCTTTGTATATCCGTATCCGCCGAAGATTTGAACCGCATCCGTTGTTACCTTCATAGCCGTGTCGCCGGCTAGAAGCTTAGACATCGCAGATTCCTTTCCGTATGGGAGGCCTTCGGATTCCAGCCATGCTGCCTGATAAGTTAATAGTCTTGAAGCTTCAATGCTTGTCGCCATGTCCGCCAGCTTGAATCCGATCCCCTGCTGGGCAGCAATCGGCTTGCCAAACTGCACTCGCTCCTTTGCATACTCGACGGAAGCATCTAATGCACCCTGGGCAATTCCGACAGCCTGTGCTGCGATACCATTGCGGCCGCCGTCAAGTGTCATCATGGCGATTTTGAAGCCTTCGCCAACTTCTCCCAGCACATTCTCAACAGGAACCTTGCAATCTTCAAAAATTATTTCTGTAGTCGGCGATGAACGGATACCCAATTTCTTTTCCTTCTTGCCTACAGAGAAACCTTCAAAGCCGGCCTCCACAATAAATGCCGTTGTTCCTCTATGTTTTTCGGCTGGATCTGTTAAAGCAAATACTACATAAATATCTGCTACTCCGCCGTTTGTAATGAAAATTTTGCTGCCGTTCAATACATAATGGTCGCCTTCCAGACGCGCAGTCGTTCTCATTCCGCCGGCATCAGAACCGCTGCCAGGCTCAGTCAGTCCGTATGCACCGATTTTTTCACCTTGTGCCATTGGCTTTAGATACTTTTGCTTTTGCTCCTCACTGCCGAATTTGAAAATCGGCCAGCCTGCAAGGGATGTATGTGCAGAAAGGGTAACACCTGTTGAAGCACACACTCTTGAAAGCTCCTCAACCGCGATGCAGTATGCCAGGTAATCACTGCCGATTCCGCCGTACTCTTCAGGCCAGGGAATACCCGTTAAGCCAAGCTCTGCCATCTTATTGAAGATTTCGCGATCAAAACGCTCTTCCTCATCACGCTCTGCTGCTGTTGGAGCTACTTCATTTCTGGCAAAATCGCGAACCATCTTTCTTATCATTTCATGCTCTTCACTTAATTGAAAATTCATTGTCAGTCCCTCGCTTTGAATGATTTCTTTGATATTTTCAAAAAGACCTTATAATCCTACCCGTTGATTTCCGCTGCAGGCACACAGCGAACCCAGGGGGCTACCGGGAGCCTCCTCGACGCTCTGCATCTGCGGGGTCACCCTTGGAACACTACTCCCGTAGGACATTGAAAAAACATCCTTGAATAAACACCGCACGAAGAAAATGCGGCAGCATTTTCGAGGATCAAGTGCCTTCCGCTACAATCAACTCAGTGGAAAAACTTAGTTATCCAACAAACTTTCGAGAACATCCTCCAAGAAGATGTCTTTACAGCTGCTTGCTGATGACTATCCGCTGTATTTCACTGGTTCCTTCGTAGATTTCGGTAATTTTCGCATCACGGAAGTAGCGTTCAACCGGGTATTCTTCTGTATAGCCGTAGCCGCCGTAAACCTGGATCGCTTCTGTTGTCACTTCCACTGCCGTTCTTGATGCAAAAAGCTTTGCCATAGATGCCTCAAGGCCGCACTTGATGCCGCGCTGGCGAAGCTCTGCTGCCCGATAGATTAATAGCTTGGCAGCTTCGATGTTTGTCGCCATGTCCGCAAGCTTAAATCCTACTCCCTGCTGGGCTGCTATCGGCTTTCCGAATTGCACGCGCTCTTTCGCATAATCGGCTGCTGCTTCAAAGGCAGCCTCTGCAATTCCAAGTGCCTGGGCAGCAATCCCGATCCGTCCTGCATCCAGGTTTGCCATAGCAATTTTGAAGCCCTCGCCTTCATTGCCAAGAAGGTTCTCAGCCGGAACGCGCATATCCTCAAATGTCAGCTGCAGTGTCCTGGAACCGTGCAAGCCCATCTTATGTTCATCTTTTCCGAATACAAGGCCTGGAGTATCCTTCTCTACGATAAACGCCGATACCCCTTTACTGCCCAGCTCGGGATTGGTTGATGCGAATACGATATACACATCTGCCTCGCCGCCATTGGTGATAAATACTTTCGATCCATTAATGACGTAATCGTCTCCGTCTTTCACTGCACGCGATTTTAAACTTCCCGCATCTGAGCCTGCGCTCGGTTCTGTAAGGCAGAAAGCCCCAAGGTACTCACCTGAAGCAAGCTTCGGTACATATTTTTGCTTTTGCTCTTCCGTCCCGAAATATAAAATCGGATTAGTACCCACAGATGTATGGACTGATAAAATAACTCCTACCGTTGCACTAACCCGTGACAATTCATGGATGGCAATAATATAGGAGGTAAAATCCATTTCAGATCCGCCGTATTTTTCCGGAATCGGAATCCCCATTAAGCCTAGCTCGCCCATTTTGCAAAGGATCTCCCTCGGAAACCCGCCTTGCTCCATTTTTTCAACAAAAGGAGCGATTTCCGTCTGGGCAAAATCCCGCACCATTTTTCTCATCATTTCCTGCTCTTCTGTAAATCTCAGGTTCACTTGTCTTCCCCCCGATGCCGCCTGGCTTTTAGTAGCCAAGCCCCTATTTGGCAAAACTGTCTCAAGGCCCTTAAAGCCCTTTCTTTATTCGTAAACGTAGAAGCCTCTGCCGGTTTTCTTGCCGAGCCAGCCAGCTTTTACATATTTTCTTAGTAATGGGCATGGGCGGTATTTATCATCGCCAAAGCCTTCGTGAAGCGTTTCCATAATATACAGGCACGTATCCAAGCCGATGAAATCAGCTAAAGTCAACGGCCCCATCGGATGGTTCATGCCAAGCTTCATCACTTCATCGATCGCTTCTTTCGATGCAACGCCTTCATAAAGGGTATACACCGCTTCATTAATCATCGGCATTAAGATCCGGTTGGACACAAAGCCAGGGAAATCATTTACTTCAACAGGTACTTTTTTAAGCGTTTTGGTGATGTCCTCTATTGTCTGATACACTTCATCTGCTGTAGCCAGGCCGCGAATGATTTCAACCAGCTTCATCACAGGCACCGGATTCATAAAGTGCATGCCAATTACTTTTTCTGGACGGTTCGTGGCAGCAGCAATTTCGGTAATAGGAAGAGATGATGTATTGCTCGCCAAAATCGCATGCTCCGGAGCAAGTTCATCCAGCTGGCTGAAGATCTTTGTCTTAATATCCATATTTTCAACAGCTGCTTCGATAACCAGGTCAACATTTTTCACATCCTGCAGGTCGGTTGAAGCGGTTACATTTCCAAGCACCGTTTCCATTTCCTCCGCTGTCATGCGCTCCTTCTCCACCTGACGGGAAAGGTTCTTTTTAATAACGCCCAGTCCCCGGTCTACAAACTCCGCCTTCAGATCGTTCAGCAGCACGCTGTACCCTGCCTGTGCACAAACCTGTGCAATTCCCGAGCCCATTTGTCCTGCACCGATTACCATAATGTTTTTAACGTTCATGTTCATATCCTCCGTTCTTGAACTTTGGCCGGTATTTCTGCTGATTCGGCCGGTAAATCACTACTATTGGCCGGTAAATATATGAATTCGGCCGGTAAAAGCCGTTATTTGGCCGGTAAATGGCTTAAAAAACATATACAATCTACTAAACTGCCATTTTTGACCGTTCAATCTTGGAATTTGGCCGATAAACTGCTCGTTTTGGCCGATAAATGGCCTTTTGGGGCCGAAAAAATCTAAAATTTGGCCGTTAAACTGCTTTTAAGGACCGCAAATACCTTGAATGGGCCATTATACTGCTTTTTTTGACCGATAATTCCCCGAATTAGGCATTTAAACTGTTTCTTTTTAGTCAAGTCCTGATTATTGTGTAAAATTTAATACAACAGTTTTCAACCAAAACTTTAGGGGTTCATTCCCTTTTCATTTTTCGAGCGTGACTTCCATGGATTTTTGTCTTCATATCCAGGCAAGGCAGTCAAAGGCTTTTCACTTTGACTGCCTTGCCTGGATATGGAATCATCCATAATGGAAGTT